>NZ_JAOCKC010000008.1:0-150695 GCF_029844625.1 Stenotrophomonas sp. GD03680
TCACATCGGGCGCGCAGCTCCGTCTTGGGACACAATCCAGCAGGAGCTGCCGCCATGACGACTTTCGCTGCAACGATCGACGAGACGCTTGAACGCGAGCTGCCGGCGGCCAGCAGTGGCTGCCAGCACGCCTATGGGCGCATCGTGCTCGCCTGCCAGAACACCGTGACCGCCATCGCCCTGGCCATCACCGGCGATCGCCAGGCCAGCGAGGACATCGCGCAGGAAGCGTTCGTGAAGGGCTGGCAGCAGCTGCACCAGCTGCGCAGTTCCACCAGCTTCCTGCCCTGGCTGCGGCAGATCACCCGCAACCTCGCGCGCGACTGGCTGCGTGCACAGCGCGGCAGGCCCCTGAGCGGCGAGGCCGCCGAAGTTGCGCTGGGCATGGCGGCCGACCCCTCGCCGACTGCCGCCGACCGCCTGCAGCGACTGGAAGAGGAGGTTGCCGCCGAGGACATCATCTCGGCGCTGCCCACCGACAGCCGCGAAGTCCTGCTGCTTTACTACCGGGAAGGTCAGCGCTCGCAGCAGGTGGCGGACCTGCTGGGCCTGAGTGATGCGGCGGTGCGCAAGCGCCTGTCGCGGGCCCGCGCGCAGGTCCGCGAGGGACTGCTGCAGCGCTTCGGCGAATTCGCGCGCAGCAGCGCACCCAGCGCTGCCTTCGCAACCACCGTGGTCTCGATGGTGCTGATCGCTGCGCCCGGCACGGCCAGTGCCGCGATCCTGCTCGGCACCGGTGTGGGCATTGGCGGCAGCAAGCTGGGGCTGGGCGGCGCCAGCGCAGCCGGTGGTACCGCGATGGGATCGCTGACAGCGGCGCTGGGGCACCTGCATCTGGTCCCGGCCCACAACTGGGCAGCGATCGCCGGTGCCGTGCTGGGCGGCGTGCTGGGCAGCTACCTGGGCGGTCGCTTCCTGCTGTCCTACGCCGAAACGGAACCGGAGCGGGCCCAGGTCCGGCGCTTCGTCCATCTCAACACCTGGACCGTGATGGCCTGCTGCCTGTCCATACTGCTGGTCGTGCTGCTGCAGACGCCGGTATGGGTACACCTGGTGGTCATGGCCATCGGCCTGGGCGCGGTCAACTACCAGTGCCTGGGACCGCTGCAGCGCCTGATGCGGCCCTTGATCGTGCGCGACGCAGCGCGGCGCGGGCGGAAGGGCATCAACTGGAAGTACGAAGCGATGTACGGCCGCAGCGCCATCATCGCGATGAACCTGCTGGTGATCGCCCTGGTGGCCTATACGCTGCTCGACAGCGGTCGCCTGTAACGGACGACGCCGGCAGTCTGCCGGCGTCGTCGTTGAACGTTGCGCCGTGATCAGCGCTGCGGCTTCGGTGCGGCGCCGTCACGCGGGCCCCCGTGGCGCGGGCCGCCATGCATCGGGCCCTTCGCCGCATCGAATTCGGCCTTGCTCAACTGGCCGTCCTTGTTGGTGTCGGCAGCGGCGAACCAGGCGTCGCGATGCTGCTTCATGCGCAGCTCGCGATCAGCCTTGTCCAGATAGCCGTCCTTGTTGAGATCGAGCTGGTCGAAACGTGCCGCCAGGCGCGGATCGGCCTTGGCCTCTTCGCGGCTGATGCGGCCGTCCTTGTCGGTGTCCAGCCTGGCCCAGCGCTCGCCGCCATGGCCGCCACGACGACCATGCTGCCAGCGCGGCATTTCATCGCGCGACAGCCTGCCGTCCTTGTTGCGGTCCAGTTCGTCGAACTTGGCCGCCAGACGTGGGTTGGCAGCGGCCTCGCTGCGGTCGATGACACCGTCACCGTTGGTGTCCAGCTTGGCCGGACGCTGTGCCGGTGCGGTCGGGGGAGTCGCCGCCAGCGCGACACCGGAGGCGGACGTGGCAAGCAGCAGGGCCAGCAGCAGGGGGGTACGGATCATGAGGTCACTCCTGGGGATGAGGTTGCGTCGGGGTGATCACTTCACCCTCGAATGACAACAACGCCCGGCCGCGACGGCGGTTGACGCAACCGCCAGTTCCGTTCATCCGGCGGACAGTCGCGTTCATTGCGACACGCTGGGGCTATGCTGTGGCCATGGCGATCCACGGCGACAGAGACGACGAACTGCGGCTGTTCCAGACCGGCGAGCACCCCTGCGGGTACTGGCCGGACCGGGTGGCGCGCGACCTGGTGATGGATCCCCACGACCGTCGCCTGGGCGGCCTGTATCCCCTCGCACTCAGTTGGGGCTTCCGCCGCAGCGGCGACCTGGTCTATCGGCCCCACTGCGCGCAGTGCCATGCCTGCGTGGCGGTACGGATTCCGGTGGCCCGGTTCGCGCCGGACCGCAGCCAGCGTCGCTGCGCCACCCGCAACGCCGACCTGGAGGTGCGGATCACCGCCGCCACTGCGCGCGAGGATCTGTTTGCCCTCTACCACCGCTATCTGGTGCACCGCCACGCCAACGGCGGCATGGACGATCATGGCCCGCACGAGTTCGAGCAGTTCCTGATCGGCAGCTGGTCGCACACCCGCTTCCTGGAGATGCGCCTGCCGGGCCACGATGGCCGGCCCAGCCAGCTGCTCGGAGTGGCCGTCACCGATGTCACCGAGCACGGCCTTTCGGCGGTCTATACCTTCTTCGATCCAGACCACGCAGCGCGGGGACTGGGCACGTTCGCCATCCTGCAGCAGATCGAATGGGCGCGTCGCGAAGGACTGCCGCACGTCTATCTGGGCTACTGGATCCGTGAACACCAGAAAATGGACTACAAGCGCCGCTTCCGTCCGCTGGAGGCCTATGATGGCCGTCGCTGGCACGATTTCGACCGCGATCTGGACGGCCGCTGACAAACCGCTGACACCGGGCGGGGTGCACAATAGGCGGCATGAACACCCAACCCCTTATTCTTGCCCTGGCCCTGCTGTGTGGCGCTGCGGCCCCTGCTCTTGCCAGGACCCCTGCGATGACCGAAACACCGTCCGCATCGCTGCGCCTGGCCACCTACAACACGTCGCTGTACTCCGATGAGGCCGGCGGCCTGATCAGGGAGCTTGAAGGCGACAGCGCGCATGCGCGCAAGATTGCCGCCGTGCTGCAGCAGGTGCGCCCGGACCTGGTGCTGCTGAACGAATTCGATTTCGACGACGCCCATCGCGCCGCCGACCTGTTCCAGAAGCGCTACCTGGAAGTGGCGCAGCCGGGCGGCGGCGCGCCGCTGCACTTCGCCTACCGCTACCTGGCCCCGGTCAACACCGGCGTGCCCAGTGGCCTGGACCTGGACAACAACGGCGTGGTCGGCGGCGAAGGTCGCAGCCGTGGCAACGATGCCTGGGGCTACGGCCTGCACCCGGGCCAGTACGGCATGCTGGTGCTGTCGCGCTACCCGATCGATGAAGCCAGGGTACGCAGCTTCCAGCTGCTGAAGTGGAGCACGATGCCGGGCGCGATCCGTCCGGTCGATCCGCGCAGCGGGCAGAGCTTCTACAGCGACGCCGTGTGGTCGAAGCTGCGCCTGTCGTCGAAGTCGCACTGGGATGTACCGGTGCAGACCCCGGCAGGCGTGGTGCATGCGCTGGTCTCGCACCCGACGCCGCCGGTGTTCGACGGCCCGGAAAAGCGCAACGCGGCGCGCAACCACGACGAACTGCGCCTGTGGCAGGAGTATCTCACCGCGGGTGACCAGCCCTGGCTGTGCGACGACAAGGGCCAGTGCGGAGGTCTGGCGCAGGATGCACGCTTCGTGATCCTCGGCGATCTCAACAACGACCCGGTCGACGGCGATGGCCGCCACGAGGCGATCGTCGAACTGATCGAGAACGCACGCGTATTGCGCTACCCCACCCCGCGCAGCGCGGGGGGTGAGGAAACCAGCCTCGCCTATGCCGCCAAGGGCATCGTGCGCAAGGGTGCGCCCTTCCACGCCACCGGCGACTTTGGCCCGAAGTCCGGCACCCTGCGACTGGATTACGTGCTGCCTTCCACCGGGTTCCAGTACGTGGGCAGTGGCGTGTTCTGGCCAGCCAGCAACAGCCCTGAAGCGAAGATTGCCGACGGCAGCGACCACCATCTGGTGTGGGTGGATGTGAAGTGACCCCAGGCGCCAGGCGCGCTGCTCTGCCTTGCAGAAAGCCGCCGGGCGCGGCCCGGCGCTACCGGCTTACGGGCGCAGCTCGACGCCGATGGCGTCGGCGGCATCACGGGCGATCGAGCGCGCCTCGTCGATGGTGTCGGCGCGCGCCAGGGTGACGCCGACACGGCGCTGACCGTGCACGCTCGGCTTGCCGAACAGGCGCACGGCCGTATCCGGCACCTGCAGTGCGGCCGCGACGTTGTTGAAGTACGGCACGCCTTCGCCCTGCGCCAGCAATGCACAGGATGCCGACGGACCACTCTGGCGGATCACCGGAACCGGCAGGCCCAGGATGGCGCGTGCGTGCAGCGCGAACTCGCTCAGTTCCTGCGATACCAGCGTCACCAGGCCAGTGTCGTGCGGGCGCGGGGACACTTCGCTGAACCACACTTCATCGCCCTTCACGAACAGCTCCACGCCGAACAGGCCCCAGCCACCCAGGTCATCGGTGATCGCACGCGAGATCTCCTCCGCGCGCGCCAGCGCCTTGTCCGACATCGGCTGCGGCTGCCAGCTCTCGCGGTAATCGCCGTCCTTCTGCAGATGACCGATCGGCGCGCAGAACGAGGTGCCTGCCGCGTGGCGCACGGTCAGCAGAGTGATCTCGTAGTCGAAATCGATGAATCCCTCGACGATGCAGCGGCCGGCGCCCGCGCGGCCGCCGGTCTGCGCATACTCCCAGGCCGGCGCGATGTCCGCTTCGCTGCGCAGCGTGCTCTGTCCCTTGCCCGAGGAGGACATCACCGGCTTGACCACGCACGGCAGGCCGATGGCGGCCACGGCGGCGCGGTACTCCGCCTCGGTATCGACAAAGCGGTAGGGCGAGGTTGGCAGGCCCAGCGTCTCGGCGGCCAGGCGGCGGATGCCCTCACGGTCCATGGTCAGGCGTGCGGCACGCGCGGTGGGGATCACCCGCAGGCCCTGCTCCTGTTCCAGCTGTACCAGCGTCTCGGTGTGGATCGCCTCGATCTCCGGCACCACCAGATGAGGCTGTTCCTGGGCGATCAGCGCACGCAGCGCCATCGCATCCAGCATGTCGATCACGTGCGAACGATGCGCGACCTGCATGGCGGGCGCATCGGCGTAGCGGTCGGCGGCGATCACCTCCACGCCCAGCCGCTGCAGCTCGATGGCCACTTCCTTGCCGAGTTCGCCCGAGCCCAGCAGCAGCACACGGGTGGCGGAGGGCGAGAGGGGGGTTCCGAGCTTGGCCATGGAGGGGTCCGGCAGTGATGTGAAGGCGGGTGGGCATTCTAGCCGGTCCAGCGGCGGTTCCCGACGAACGGTAGTCGCCATCTGATATCAATTTGATATCGTCACCTCGAACCCTCAAGGACGTACTGCCATGAAAGAGAAGTCGCTGTCCTCCCTCAACGGCCTGGGCACTCTGGCGGGCGCATTGCTCGTCGCCGTCTTCGGCGGTGTGCTGTTCGTGCTGGGCATCGCCGCCAAGGCGTCGACCGGCTCCCCCAACCTGCTGATGATGCTGGTTGGCGCGCTGGTCGCGGTGGTGGCGCTGTTCGCGCTGGCGGGCCTGTACACCGTGCAGCCGAACCAGGCCGCGGTGGTGAGCCTGTTCGGCAAGTACGTCGGCACCGTGAAAGACAATGGCCTGCGCTGGAACAACCCCTTCTACAGCAAGCGCCACGTCAGCCAGCGCGTGCGCAATTTCGAAAGCGGCAAGCTGAAGGTCAACGAGCTCGATGGCAGCCCGATCGAGATCGCCGCAGTGATCGTCTGGCAGGTGGTCGATGCCTCCGAAGCGGTCTACAACGTGGACGACTACGAGAGCTTCGTGCACATCCAGTCCGAATCGGCGCTGCGCGCGATGGCCACCAGCTATCCCTACGACCAGCATGAAGAGGGCCAGCTGGCGCTGCGCAGCCACGCCAGCGAGATCTCCCAGCACCTGAAGAACGAGTTGGCCGAGCGCCTGGCCGACGCCGGCGTGCAGGTGATCGACGCACGCATCAGCCACCTGGCCTATGCTGCCGAAATCGCCCAGGCCATGCTGCAGCGCCAGCAGGCCAACGCGGTGATCGCGGCACGCACGCGCATCGTTGCCGGTGCGGTCGGCATGGTCGAGATGGCCCTGGGCGAACTGCAGAAGAACGGCGTGGTGCAGCTGGACGAGGAACGCAAGGCGCACATGGTCAGCAACCTGTTGACCGTGCTGTGTTCGGACCGGGGCACGCAGCCGATCGTCAACGCCGGTTCGCTGTACTGAATCACCCTCGCAACGGGGCGCCCCACCGCCCCGCCAGGAGCATCCATGAGCGAGAAGAAAGCCTATCCACTGCGCATCAACGCCGACGTCCTGGCCGCGGCGCAGCGCTGGGCCGACGACGAACTGCGCAGCCTCAACGCGCAGATCGAGTACCTGCTGCGCGACGCGCTGCGCAAGGCCGGCAGGCTGCCGCATCCCAAGCCACCTCAGGAGGAGAAGGAATGAGCAAGCGCTGGACGTACCAGACCCTGGAAGTGCCCTCGACGCTGATGGGCAGCATGAAGACCGAAGCCGTGCAGGAGGCGTTGAACAAGCAGGGCCAGCTTGGCTGGGAGCTGGTCAACATCGTGATCCCCGCGCCGATGAGCGCAGCGGTGCTGGTCTTCAAGAAGGAGCTCTGACCATGAAGACCCGCCGTTCGCTGTTCGCCCTTTCACTGGCGCTGCTGAGCGGTGGCGCATTCGCCGCCGAACCGCAGCAGGTTGCCGCCCGCTTGCTGGACCACCTGCAGGCCGGCCGCATCGCCGATGCAGAGGCGATGCTGACCCCGCAGATGGCCCGTGCCGTTCCCGCCGAGAAGCTCGACAGCGTGTGGCGGTCCCTGGGCGAACTGCAGCAGCGGGGCCAGGCCCGCAGCAGCGAGCAGCAGGGCCTGCACCTGGTGGAAGTGCCGCTGCAGTTCACCGGTGGCGCGGTGATCGCGCAGGTGGCCGTGGATGCACAGGACAAGGTCGCCGGCCTGCTGCTGCGCCCCGCCCCCGCGGCCAAGGCACCGCCGCCGCCGGCCGATGCGACCTACAGCGAAGTTGATTTCAGTGTGCCGCAGACACGCGGTGCGCTGCCCGGCACGCTGGCGCTGCCCAAGGGCAAAGGCCCGTTCCCGGCAGTGGTGCTGGTGCACGGCTCGGGCCCGCAGGACCGTGACGAAACCATCGGCGGCAACCGTCCCTTCCTCGATATCGCCCGTGGCCTCGCCGCGCACGGAATCGCGGTAATGCGCTACGACAAGCGCACTCTCGCCCGGCCCCAGGATTTCCAGAGCGGCACCTTCACTGTCGATGACGAATCCACCGACGATGCGGTGGCGGCACTGGAGGCCGTCGCCAGCGACCCGCGCATCGACGGCCGCCGCGTGTTCGTGCTCGGCCACAGCCAGGGCGGCATGCTTGCGCCACGCATCGCCAGCCGCTGGCCACAGGCGCGTGGCGCCATCCTGTGGGCCGCTCCCGCGCGCACGCTGCTGGACCTGCTGCCGGAACAGAACCGCTACCTGCTGAGCCTGGACGGCGACATCAGCGCGGCCGGTCAGGCGCTGCTGGACAAACTGGACAGCCAGATCGCCGCAGCACGTGGCAGCACGCCGGTACCCGCCAGCGAACTGCCACTCGGCGTTCCGCAGTCCTTCTGGAAGAGCATCGAAGCCGTAGATGCCCGCGCCGATGCACAGCGGCTGCGCGCACCGCTGCTGATGCTGCATGGCGGGCGCGATTTCCAGGTTCCCGATGCCGACTGGGCACTCTGGCAGAAGGCCCTCGCCCGGCGCGACGATGTGCAGTGGCGGACCTATCCGGCGCTGAACCACATCGGCATCGCTGGCAGCGGCCCGAGTTCGTTGAAGGAGTACACCCGGCCCGGCCATGTCGATGCGGGGTTGATCGATGACATCGCCCGATGGGTGGAGGCACAACGATGAGCCCCAATGAAGCCCGTCCGTTCGAGCTGGCTGGCAGTTCACCCCTGCGCGTGCTGTGGGTGCTGTTGCCGGTGCTGGCCGTGCTGGTCATCAGCGTGTACGTGCAGTTCAGCCGCACGCGTGCGCCTGCACCATGGATGGAAGTCACCCTGTCGCCGCCGTTCTTCCTGATGAACGGCAGCGCGGCATGGAGCATCGCCGTGCTGGTGCTGATCGGCGTGGGCCTGGGTACTTCGTTCTTCCGCCGCCGCGTGGAGCTGGTGGGTGGCGTGCTGGATGTGCGTTCGACGCTGTACCGACGGCGTACACCGGTGCGCGACATGCTGCTGGACCAGGCCGAGGTGGTGGACCTGGCGCAGGACCGCCGCTATGGCATCCGCTTCAAGACCAACGGCTACTCGATGCCCGGCTTCTATTCCGGGCATATGCGGCTGCAGGGCGGCGGCAAGGGCTTTGCCCTGGTCACCGACCGTCACCGCACGCTGGCGATCCCGGTGCGCGGCGGCAGCACCCTGCTGCTGAGCATGGAACGCCCACAGGCATTGCTTGACGCCCTGCGCAAGGTGGCCGCAGCCGCGCCACAGCAGTAAGCTGCGGACATGCATCGCCGACCGCTGCTGCTGCTGAACACCGAGGCCATCGAACTGTGGCCGGCCGATCTGCTGCGCGCGCGCAGCAACCTCGATGCACGCCTGCTGGCGCGGGCCCGCTGGGTGCTGCGGCGCAAGCGCGATGGCCGCTATCTGGCCGCCGTGCTGACGCAGGGCGTTCATTCGCTGGTGCCGCGCCTGCCGCACGAGCCTGGCGTGGAGGAGGCGCTGGCACTGCTGGATGCCCGCGCGTCACGCCCTTTCGCTGCGGCACTGGAGCAGCGATGGCTGCCCCTGGCGGGCTTGCAGCAACGCCTGCAGCACCTTGGCCTGGATGCACAGGGTTACGCGGATGACACCGGGCTGCCGCTGGAAGCCGAGCCGTGCCTGCTGCATTTCGCCGGCCGCGATCGCTTTTCGCGGCCCCTGTGGTTGCGCCGCGACGCGGCGCAGGGGTGGCGGCGGATGCGCCTGCACGCGGCCCGCGATGGCGTTGCCCTGGATGCCATTTCCGGCTTCCGCAGCCATGCGCACCAGTTGGGAATCTTCGAGCGGAAGCGCGGCCGCGGCCTGAGCGTGGCGGAGATCCTGAAGGTCAACGCCGCGCCGGGCTTCAGCGAACACCACAGCGGGCACGCACTGGATATCGGCACCCCGGGCGATGCACCTGCAGAGGAATCGTTCGAGCGTACCGATGCGTTCGCGTGGCTTCAGGCCCACGCCCGCGGGCATGGATTCCACCTGAGCTACCCGCGCGGCAACCCGCACGGGATCGTCTACGAGCCCTGGCACTGGTGCTGGAGACCGGCCAACGGCTGAGCCCCTCCCCGCACTGCCCTCACCGCCGCAGGGCGTCGATCGCCAGCAGCACCCATCCCACCATCAGGCTGGTGCCGCCCACAGGCGCCAGCCGGGTAGGCCACTGCCAGAGCGCGCTGCCCACCAGGCTGCCGGAGAACAGCACGACGCCCAGCAGCAGCACGTACAGCGCCAGATGTGCGATCACGCCCTGCGCGCGCCGTCCCACCGCAACCAGCACGGCACCATGGGCGAACGCATACAGCGCCGCCATGTTCAGATGCTGCTGCGCCTGCGGATCGGACACGCCATGCGAGGCATAGGCCGACAGGCCGATCGAAGCGGCCGCCAACAGCGCACCGATGCAGGCCAGCAGCGAGGGCTTACGCGCACGTCGTTCCAGATTGAACATGACTGCTCCTTGCGCGGCGCCCGCCCGGCGGCGGACGCGGGATGAAAAAAAACGCGCCGCAGGAAGCGGCGCGTTTTCGTGTCCAACACTACATGGGTCAGCCAGCGCTTACTTGACGGCCCAGTAGATGTCGTAGGTGCCTTCCTGGGTGAACGACTTGTCCACGCCGTCCTTCCACGATTCGTACGGACGGTCGATGACTTCGTTGCCCGAGGTCACTGCCCACGCACGCAGGCCGTTGCGGGCCACGTCCAGGCCGGCCATGTGACCGGTGTAGGCCGCATGCGCCGAACGATGCGGGGCGACATGCAGGTACTTTACCGGGGCACCACCGTCGATCTTGACGGTCAGCTCCTCACCGGTGGCACCTTCGGTACCCTTCTTCTTCACCGGCTGTGCGATGTCGAAGGCGTACTTCTCGGCACCGAAATCGGTGGTGATGATGCGGAACGGACCGGCGGCTTCAAGGCCATTGGCCTCCATCACGCGCTTGATCCACTCCTGGTTGTCCTTGATGGACTTGGTGATGGTGTCCTGGCCGCGGTCGACGTTGCCGGCGTTGACGACCAGCAGGTCTTCGGCCGGCACCTGCACGATACCCAGATCGGTCAGCGGCGCTTCCGGAGTGCGGTAGTCGACGTTCGGCACGGTGGCCAGCATGTTCGCCATGCGCGACAGGCCCAGCTTGATGTCGTCGCCGATCTGGCGGCTGACATACAGGCCGGCGTAGCGACCGAACAGGTCGAAGCCGTACTTCACCGAGTAGTCCTGGGTGATCTTGACGTTGCGACCACCCTTGCCGGTCGGCTCCAGATTGAAGGTGGTGACCTTGTCGTGACCCTTGGTCGGGTCTTCGATGGCGATCACAACACGCTTGTTCTCTTCGGCCTCGGTCACCTTCCAGGAACCGTTGCCCAGGTCCTTGGAGGAGAAGTCGAGGGTGGCACCGACGCCGGAGGCCGGGCCGGACAGCTTCAGTTCAACGGCGGGATCGCGCAGTACCAGCGGGTTCCAGTCCTTGAAGCGGCGCAGGCTGCTGACCGTGTCGTACACGATCGTCATCTTGCGGTTGGTCTCGATGCTTTCGGTGATGTGGCGCTCGCCCGGCAGACATACGCCAATGATGACGAACAGGCCAGCCACGATCCCCAAGGCGATCAGGAACTCGATAATACGGGTCATTCAGGAGTCTCCGGGGCCGATCCCACGGCCGGGTTGATTGAAGCGAAGCGCCAATCCTAGCAGGCTTCGCGGGCATTGTTTATCGCGATTGGCGCACCGGTTTCCCTGCCGGCTGCGTATTTGTATGGACAAAGGATTGGCAGGGTAGCGCATCCGGCCGCCCCGCATGTAGGGGGCAGCCCGTCCCGGGGCCCGGGAATGCCGGCCAAACCTTTGCCGCAGAAGGCTTTTCGTCAGACCAGCTGCAGTTCGAACGCCTTCAGCACGGCCCGCGTACGGTCGCGCACGCCCAGCTTGGACAGGATGTTGGACACATGGTTCTTGATGGTGCCCTCGGCCACGCCCAGCGAATTGGCGATCTCCTTGTTGGAGAAGCCGCTGGCCATCAGCCGCAGGATCTCCGTCTCGCGGTCGGTCAGCGGGTCCGGCCGGTCCAGGCTGACGAAATCATTGCGCATGTGTTCCAGCCCGGACAGCAACCGCTGGGTCACTGCCGGCTGCACCAGCGATCCGCCGTCAGCCACGGTGCGGATGGCGCCGACCAGCTGGTCCAGGGTCACGTCCTTGAGCAGATACCCCTTGGCGCCGGCCTTCAGGCCCGCCAGCACCAGCTGGTCGTCGTCGAAGGTGGTCAGGATGATGGTCGGCGGCAGCTGTTCCAGCCGCGACAGGACCTGCAGCGCCTCCAGCCCGGACATCACCGGCATGCGCATGTCCATCAGGACCACATCCGGACGGACCTGGGGCACCAGTTCGACCGCCTGCCGGCCGTCGCCGGCCTCGGCCACCACCTCGATGCCGTCGTCCAGCGCCAGCAGCGAGCGGATTCCCTGCCGCACCAGGGTTTGGTCGTCGACCAGGCAGACGCGAATCATCAACGCACTCCTTCAGGAACCTTGGTAAGGGCGGCCACCAGCACGGTTGCCGGCACCGTCGCACGCAGGCAGAAGCCTTCGCCGGGGCGGGTTTCCACCTGCAGCTGGCCACCGCATTGTTGCAGGCGCTCGCGCATCCCGCGCAAGCCATTGCCCACATTGACCATTTCCGCGCCGACACCGTCGTCGCGCGCCTCGACCACCACCCGGTCCGGCGCCTCACGGTACACCCGGATCCACAGATGGCGGGCCCCGGAGTGGCGCACCGTATTGGTGATGATCTCCTGGGTGCAGCGCAGCAGCACGTGGGCCCGCTGCGGATCCTCCACGTTCAGGGGGTCCTCGATGTCCAGCTGGATGTCCAGCGAGGGCACGTTCTCGGTCAGCGGGCGCAGCGCGGCAGCCAGGTCGATGGCGCTGGTCTCGCGCAGTTGGCTGACCACTTCGCGCACATTGCCCAGCAGCAGCTTGGCCAGCGTGTGCGACCGTTTCACGTGGTCCAGCGCCTTGCCTTCGGCGAGATGGCCGGCCACTTCCAGGTTCAGGGTCAGCGCGGTCAACTGATGCCCCAGCAGGTCATGCAGCTCGCGCGAGATGCGGGTGCGCTCGTTGACCCGTGCGCTCTCGGCCAGCAGGGCGCGGGTCGCCCTCAGCTCCGCATTCAGCCGGCGCTGCTCGTCGCGGGCGTCGGTCTGCTGCCGTGCGACCAGGCTGGTCACGAACATGAACATGGAGAAGCCGCCATACAGCAGCGACTGCATGAGTGCCTCGAACAACGGCATGTCGAGAATCAGATAGTAGACCGGCAGCACCGCCAGCTGGCTGAGCAGCAACCAGATCACGCCACTGCGCACGGGCAGCATCCACGGGATCACCCCGGCGGCCACCATCATCAGGATGCTGCCCAGGCCCGAACCGCTCAGGTAGCTGACGCCCAGGGCCGAGCCGGTCAGTACCACCAGCACCACCCGGTCGTACCAGGCGGCCTGGCTGCTGTCGCGCAGGCCACGGGTCAGCCAGAAGTAGCCGGCGCCGAAGAACAGGTAGGCGGCAAACAGCCACAGGGACCAGCTGTCGATACCGCTGCCGCCGTGCCGCAGCATCGACTCGTACTGGGAATACACCACGGGCAGGCCGACCATGACCCAGGTGAACAGGCCGGCCAGGCGCAGGACTCGGATTTGGCTGAGATATCCCAACATGGAGGCATCTTAGGCTGAACCAGCGCTCCTGCCCCCGGGCAGAAGTCATGGCGACGGGCGTGCCCCCGCCAGCCACCCATGCAATAATCGTGCGCAGGGTCCGTTGCAGGACCAACCGCGTTACCCCACGGAGTCACAATGTCGATTGTCATCCGCGACGTGCGCGAGCACGAGCTCGATTCCGTCCTGGCTTTGAACAACAACGCTGGCCTGGCCATCCTTCCGCTGGATGCCGCACGCCTGCGCCTGTTCTATGAAACCGCTGAGTACTTCCGCGTCGCCGAGCGCGACGGCAACCTGGCCGGGTTCCTGATCGGCTTCGGCAGCGACAGCCAGCACGACAGCAGCAACTTCGCCTGGTTCAAGCAGCAGCTGGACACCCCGTTCTTCTATATCGACCGCATCGTGGTCGCCAGCCGCCGCCGCGGTGGTGGCGTCGGCCGGGCGTTCTACGCCGATGCGCAGAGCTTCGCCGAGCTGCGCTACCCGCAGATGACCTGCGAAGTCTTCCTCGACCATGGTGCCGATGCCGCCCTGCTGTTCCACGGCAGCTTCGGCTTCCGCGAGCTGGGCCAGAACACCATGCCGCAGGTCGATGTGCGCGCCAGCATGCTGGCCAAGGAACTGTGCAGCTACCCGTGGGTACAGGAGACCTACGGCGGCAAGCTGCCGGATGTGGCATGGACACGCGACCGGCAGCTGCCGGCGCAGGCACAGCGGCCGACGGGGACCTGAGCGTGGCGGTGAATTTCGATTACGAACAGGCAGGTGAACTGAAGATCGGCCAGGTCGGCATCGCCAACCTGCGCGTGCGGACCCTCGATGTCGAACGACTCGTGCAGGAAATGCGCGAACGGGTGACCCGCGCCCCGAAACTGTTCGGCCGTGCCGCGGTGATCCTGGACTTCGGCGGCCTCAGCCAGGTACCGGACGTGGCCACCGCGCAGGCGCTGGTCGATGGCCTGCGCAGCGCCGGCGTGCTGCCGGTGGCGCTGGCCTATGGCACCAGTGCGGTCGACCAGCTCTCGCAGCAGCTCGGCCTGCCGCTGCTGGCCAAGTTCCGCGCCCAGTACGAGCGTGTCGAGACCGAGCCGGCCCCGCCGCGTGCGCCTGCGCCGGAGCCGCGCCGCGCCGCCCGCGCTGAACCGAAGCCGGCCCCGGCCGCTCCGGTGGCCAGGGTGGCCGAGGGCTCGGCACCGCAACCGGGCCGCATGCAGCTCGGCAATGTACGTTCCGGCCAGCAGCTGTACGCGGAGAACTGCGACCTGACGGTCATGGCGACCGTCGGCGCCGGTGCCGAGGTCATCGCCGACGGCAGCATCCATATCTACGGCACCCTGCGCGGCCGCGCGCTGGCGGGTGCCCAGGGCAACACCGCGGCACGCATCTTCTGCCGTGATTTCCATGCGGAACTGGTGGCCATTGCCGGCCACTACAAGGTACTGGACGATGTCCCGGACAACCTGCGCGGCAAGGCCGTGCAGGTGTGGCTGGAACAGGACCAGGTCAAGATCGCTGCGCTGGACTGACGCAGCCCCAACATCATGCAGAACCAGGAGAAGTCCTTTGGCTGAAATCATCGTAGTCACCTCCGGCAAGGGCGGCGTCGGCAAGACCACTACCAGCGCGAGCCTGGCCTGCGGCCTGGCACGGCGCGGCAAGAAGGTGGCGGTGATCGACTTCGACGTCGGCCTGCGCAACCTCGACCTGATCATGGGCTGCGAACGCCGCGTGGTGTACGACTTCGTCAACGTCGTGCACGGCGAAGCCACCCTCAAGCAGGCCCTGATCAAGGACAAGCGCTTCGACAACCTGTACGTGCTGGCTGCCTCGCAGACCCGCGACAAGGACGCGCTGACCCAGGAGGGCGTGGGCAAGGTGCTGAAGGACCTGGCCGCCGACGGTTTCGACTTCGTGATCTGCGACTCCCCGGCCGGTATCGAGAAGGGTGCCTTCCTGGCGATGTACTTCGCCGACCGCGCGGTGGTGGTGGTGAACCCGGAAGTGTCCTCGGTGCGCGACTCTGACCGCATCATCGGCCTGCTGGATTCGAAGACACACAAGGCCGAATCCGGCCAGGACGTGCCGGCCTTCCTGCTGCTGACCCGCTACAGCCCGTCGCGCGTGGAAACCGGCGAGATGCTGAGCATCGTCGACGTGGAGGAAGTGCTGGGCCTGAAGGCGATCGGCGTGATCCCCGAATCGGGTGACGTGCTGAACGCCTCCAACAAGGGCGAGCCGGTGATCCTCGATGGCGAATCGATCGCTGGCCAGGCGTATGACGATGCGGTGAGCCGCATCCTGGGCGAGGAGCGGCCGATGCGCTTCACCACCGTGGAGAAGAAGGGCTTCTTCAGCAAGCTGTTCGGAGGGTAAGCATGGGCCTGTTTGATTTCCTCAAAGCGAAGAAGACCACCGCCGAAACCGCCAAGAACCGCCTGCAGATCATCATCGCGCAGGAGCGCAGCCATCGCGGTGGCCCGGACTACCTGCCGCTGCTGCAGCGCGAGCTGCTGGAAGTGATCAAGAAGTACGTCAACATCGACGTCGACGCGGTGAAGGTCGACCTGGTCAAGGATGGCCAGCACGACGTGCTGGACATCTCCGTGGCGCTGCCGGAAGGCCCGGAAAAGCCCTGACCCCCTGCCCCGCCCGTGTCTGCATGGGCGGGGCTGCACGATTCCGCATGACTGACACGACAACCGCCGTGGACATCACCTGCGTGGGCGATATCGCCTTCGCCGATGCACAGCGCCTGCTTGCCGCGCATGGGCTGGAGCTGCACCACGTCGCCGCCGGCGAGCCGATTCCCGGCAGCTACTGGGGTGAACCTGAAGCAGGCATCATCGCCAGCAACGTGTATGTGCGCGACGACACGCCCGTGCATTCGATGCTGCACGAGGCCTGCCACCTGATCGTGCTGCCGCCGGAGCGGCGCGCGCAGGTGCATACCGATGCCACTGATTCGGTCGCCGAGGAAGATGCCACGTGCTACCTGCAGATCGTGCTGGCCGCGCAGCTGCCCGGTGTCGGCAGCGCACGGCTGATGGCCGACATGGATGCGTGGGGGTATACGTACCGGTTGGGATCGACGAGAGCGTGGTTCGAGCAGGACGCCGAAGACGCGAAGGCGTGGTTGATCGAACGCGGGTTGCCAGTGGCGTAAGGCCGCGGACGCGGTTGGCCACGGGCGCGTGGCGACGCGCCGAACTCTGCGGCGCCCCTCTTTTCACTCGGCGCGGTTCGAGCAGGACGCCGAAGACGCGAAGGCGTGGTTGATCGAACGCGGGTTGCCAGTGGCGTAAGGCCGCGGGCGCGGTTGGCCACGGGCGCGTGGCGACGCGCCGAACTCTGCGGCGCCCCTCTTTTCACTCGGCGCGGTTCGAGCAGGACGCCGAAGACGCGAGAGCCTGGCTGATCGAACGTGGATTGCCGGTAGCGTGACGCGCCGCGAAACGGGGTCAGATCCCTTTTGCGCAGCAAAAGGGATCTGACCCCCTCACCCCTGCCCTGCCAGCGCACGCAGGGTAATGCCGACGATGTACGCCAGGTAGGTCCCGGTGGCGTAGCCCATCGTTCCCAGCAGCACGCCTACCGGTGCCAATGCAGGATGGAAGGCGGCGGCCACCACGGGCGCCGAGGCCGGACCGCCGATGTTCGACTGCGAGCCGATGGCGAAATAGAAGAACGGCACCTTCAGCAACCGGCCCAGGCACCACAGCAGCACGATGTGCACGGCGATCCAGATCAGGCCGAGCAGGAACAGCCACGGACGGTCCAGCAATGCCAGCAGATCCATCTGCATGCCGATGCAGGCGATCAGGAAGTACAGCAGCAGCGACCCCAGACGTGACGCTCCCGCTCCCTCCAGCGTGCGCGCGCGGGTGAAACTCAGGCCCAGGCCCAGCGTGGTCGACAGCACCACCACCCAGACGAAGGGAGCATCCAGGCTGAACTGCGATGCCCAGCCGACATGGGCCTTGAACCAGGCCGCCAGCGGCGCGCCGATTGCATGCGCCAGACCGACGCCACCGAACGCAACGGCGACGATCAGCATCAGATCGGTCAGGCTGGGAATGCGCTCGTGTTCGGCCTGGAAGCGCGCGATGCGTTCCTTCAGTTCGTCGATGGCCGAGGTATCGGCACCGCTGCGTGCGTCGATCTTCGCGGCGCGCCCGGCGAGGAAGATCAGTACCGCCATCCAGACGTAGCCGACACCCACGTCGACCACGGCGAACTGGCCGAAGGTGGTGGCGTTGACGTCGAATACTTCGCGCATCGCCAGCATGTTGGCGCCACCGCCGATCCAGCTGCCGGCCAGTGCGGCCATGCCGGCCCAGGTGTCGCCGGCAACGGTTTCCGGGTGCAGCGCGCGCATCAGCAGGAAGGCGACCACGGCACCGAGCATGATGCTGGCGGAGGCACCCAGGTACATCAGTACCAGCTTCGGTCCCAGCCGCAGGATGCCCTTGATGTCCACGGCCAGGGTCAGCAGCACCAGCGCCGCCGGCAGCAGGATGTCACGCGCGACCGGGTTGTACAGCGCGGTGTTCTGCCCGTCGATCAGGCCGACGGTGTTGTAGATGCCAGGAATGAGATAACACAGCAGCAACGCCGGCACGAAGGTGTAGAAGCGCTTCCACGGCCCCTGCTCGCGCGAGGCGGTCCAGAACACGGCCCCCAAAGTGGCGGCGATCAGGCCGAAGACCACGATGTCGTTCTGGATCAGGGCGTTCGAAGTCATGCGGGCGCTCGGGTAGAGCCGAGCCATGCTCGGCTGCTGTTGGCGGGAAAGGAGGCACAGAGCAGCCGAGCATGGCTCGGCTCTACAAAAAGCAGAGCGCCGCCCTGGGGGCGGCGCCGGACCGGCTTATTCGCCGATATGCTGCTTCAGCCAGCCGTTGACCGTGTCATGCCACAGGATGCTGTTGTGCGGCTTGAGCACCCAGTGGTTCTCGTCCGGGAAGTACAGGAACTTCGACTCGATCCCCTGCCGCTGCGCCGCCGTGAATGCCGCCAGGCCCTGCTCGACCGGAATGCGGAAGTCCTGCTGGCCATGGATGATCAGGATCGGCTTCTTCCAGTCCGCCACGTGGTTGACCGGGTTGAACTTCTCGTAGTTCGCCGCCTTCTGGTACGGCGTGCCGCCCTGCTCCCACTCGGTGAACCACAGCTCTTCGGTGGCGTAGCCCATCATGCGCTGGTCGAACACGCCATCGTGGTTGACCAGGCACTTGAACGGGCCGTTCCAGTTGCCGGCGATCCAGTTGACCATGAAGCCGCCATAGCTGGCGCCCAGAGCACAGGCCTTGTCACCGTTGAGGAACGAATACTTCTTCAGTGCCGCGTCCCAGCCCTTCTGCAGGTCTTCCAGCGGACGATCACCCCAGTGCTGGCCGATCGCATCGGTGAATGCCTGACCGTAACCGGTGGAGCCGTGGAAATCGATCATCACCACCGCGTAGCCCTGGCCTGCGTAGGTCTGCGGATTCCAGCGATAGCTCCAGCCGTTGCCGAAGCTGCCCTGCGGACCGCCATGGATCAGGAATGCGACCGGGTAGGACTTGCCTTCCTGGTAGTTGTGCGGCTTGACCACATAGCCGTGCACGGTGTCGTTGTTCCAGCCCTTGAACGAGAACTGCTCGAAATCGCCGAAACTGACGTCCTTCAGCACGTCGCCGGCAGACGGTGTCAGCGCACGCAGCTCGCCCATCGGCTGGCCGGCGGCTGGCAGCAGGCCGACCAGTACCTGGTCGTTGCTCTTCAGGCTGTTGCGGGTGATCGCCACGCTGTTGCCGGCCACATCGACGGCGGTCACGCTGCCATCGCCGATCAGGCGGGTGGCCTTGCCGGTGGCGACATCGATCTGGAACAGCGGGTGCTCGCCCAGATCATCGGCGGTGGTGTAGATGCTGGCGCCATCGGCGGACAGCACGATGCCACCCGCCGAGCGATCCCACTGCGGGGCGATCTCACGGCTCTTGCCGCTGGCCAGATCCATCGCCATCAGGCCGAAGCGATCAGCTTCAAAGCCAGGGCGCTTCATCGCACGGTAGAACAGCGTCTTGCCATCGGCACTGAACACCGGGCCCGCATCCCATGCCGGGTTGGAGGCGGTCAGGTTCACCGGTGCCTGACGGCCGGCAGCATCGAAGCGATAGAGGTCGAAGTTGGTCGACCACGGTTCCTCGCGGCCCGCCACGCGGATGCTGGCGACCACGCTGCTGCCGTCCGGCGACCACACGAAGTCATCATTGCCACCGAATGGCTTGGACGGCGCATCGCCATCGAGGGTGGCGCTCAGCGCTGAAGCCCCCTTGACCGGGCCGGCCTGGGCGCCCGGCAGCGGCGCGACGAACAGGGTGTTGCGACGGCCGTCGTTCCAGGTATCCCAATGGCGCACGAACATCGAATCCCAGACCTGGCCACTGGCCTTGGCGTCCTTCTTCTCTTTCAGCATCTTCTCGGTGCAGGCCAGGTCCGACGCGCAGGCCTGGAACACGCCGGCGCTGAACAGCACGCGGTCGTCCTGTGGCGAGACGTGGTAGCTGTCCACATCCACCGGGAAATCGGTCAGCTGGCGCGGGGCGCCGCCGCTGATCGCCTGCGCGTACAGCTGCTGGCTGCCGTTCTTGGCACTGAGGAAGTACACCGTCTGGCCGTCCGCCGACAGCGAGGCGGAATTGACGTTCCAGCCGGCCGGGGTGATCTGCTTCGGCGGTGCCGCGTCACGCGTGCGCAGGTTGCGTGCGTACAGGGCGGTGCTGGCCTTGAGGTTGGCGTCGGTGCTGCGCTTGGCGAACACCACGGTGCCGCCATCGGCGCTCAGCACCGGCGCGGAAACGCGATCCATGGCCACCATGTCGCGGATCTCCAGGCCACGGGCAGCGGCGACGCTGGGCAGAGCGGCCAGCAGGCTCAGTGGCAGCAGGGCATGACGCAGTTTCATCGGGATCTCCGCAGGACGGCAAAAAAGCGATGGTAGGCCCCGCAGCCCGGGGCTGCCAAGGCCATCGGTCATGGCCGTGATCGGGCAGCCGCCAGAAACAGCAAACCGCGCCGTAGCGCGGTTTGTGGGTGGACCCGGGGTCGGATCCGATTCCGCAGGAATCGGCTCTGACCCCGGGCGCCTCCGGCGTGGGGTCAGAGCCCTTCCCTTCCGGGAGGGATCCGACCCATCCCTTACGCCTTGGCGTACTTGCCGGTGCGGTAGATCAGCCAGCCCACCAGGAACAGCACGGCCAGGCCGATCCACTGCGCGGCCGGCAGATGGAACGGCACGGCCAGCACGTCGGCGCGGCTGCTGACCACGATCGGAATGGCGATGGCGATGCCCATCAGCGCCTCGCCGGTGATCAGGCCGGCGGCGAACAGCACGCCCGGCTTGTGCACGCGGTCGCGGCCCTCTTCATCATCGGCACGCACCTTGTGGAAGCGCTCGACCAGGTAAGCGATCAGGCCGCCGAGGAAGATCGGCACCATCAGCTCCAGCGGCAGGTAGATGCCGATGGCGGCCGCCAGCACCGGCACCCGGAAGCGCGCGTTGCGCGCCTTCAGCCAGCTGTCGAAGGCGATGATGACGGCGCCAACCACCGCACCGATGCCGATGAAGGTCCACGGCAGCTCGCCACCGAACAGGCCCTTGGCCACCGACGCCATCAGGTTGGCCTGCGGCGCAGCCAGCGCGTTCGGGTGCAGCTCGGTCTTCACGCCGATGCCATAGGCGGTGGCCAGCAGGTTCAGCACCGGGGCCATGATCAGCGCGCAGGAGAACGCACCGATGCCCAGCATCAGCTGCTGCTTCCACGGCGTAGCGCCGACGATGTAACCGGCCTTGAGGTCCTGCAGATTGTCACCACCGACGGCGGCAGCGCAGCACACCACCGCGCCGATCATGATCGCCGCCACCGCACCCAGCGGTGCACCGCCGGTACCGACCGGCTTGAGGCCATCGGCACCCAGCAGCACGACCAGTACCGCCGAGGCGAACAGGATGGTGGAAATGGTGATGCCCGAGACCGGGTTGTTGGACGAACCGATCAGGCCGGCCAGGTAGGCCGAGACCGACACGAACAGGAAGCCGGCGACGATCATGATGATGGTCATCGGGATCGACACGTGCCACTGGCCGACGATGGCCTGGTACAGGGCCAGCAGCGGCAGCACGAAGACCACCAGGGCGACCAGCATCCACTTCATCGGCAGGTCGCGCTCGGTGTGCGCCAGCACCGGTCCGCCGCTCTTGCGGGCGGCTGCAAAACCGCTCTTGACGCCGTTGAGCAGCGACTTGCGCAGCGAAATCAGGGTCCAGATGCCACCGATCAGCATTGCGCCGACACCCAGGTAGCGCATCTTCGCGCCCCAGATGGCGAATGCGGCCTCGGTGGAGGACGCAGCGGCCACCGACGCGGCCAGGGCCGGGTCGGTGTTCATGAAGAACGCCTGGTAGAGCGGGATGGCGATGTGCCAGGTCAGGATCGAACCAGACACCACCACGATGCCGACGTTGAGGCCGACGATGTAGCCCACGCCCAGCAGCGCCGGCGACAGGTTGGTGCCGATGAACGCGGTGACCTTGGAACTGCCCACGTAGGCCGAGGTGGCCCAGGCATCGGGAATCAGGCGCATGCCGCTTTCCGCGGCCAGCTTGACGAAGGCGCCGATCACCGCCGACAGGCCCAGGATCTTCAGGCCCGGACCCGGGTTCTCACCGGCCTTGAGCACTTCCGCCGCCGCCTTGCCTTCCGGGAAGGGCAGAGGATCTTCGACGATCATCGAGCGGCGCAGCGGCACCGAGAACAGCACGCCCAGCAGGCCGCCCAGGCCGGCAATGCCCAGCACCCACCAGTACTTGAAGTCCGGCCAGTAGCCCATGATCACCAGCGCGGGGATGGTGAAGATGACACCGGCGGCGATCGAGGAACCGGCCGAGGCGCCGGTCTGCACGATGTTGTTCTCGAGGATCGAGCCACCGCCCAGCAGGCGCAGCACGCCCATGGAAATGACTGCGGCGGGAATCGCGGTGGCGATGGTCAGGCCTGCGAACAGACCGAGGTAGGCGTTGGCCGCGGACAGCACCACCGCCAGCACGATGGCCAGGGCCACTGCGCGGAAGGTGAGCTGCTTGGGCGCAGCGTCGTGGTTCATGGGAGCCCCTGCTGGCAAAAAATCCCTGCCACGCTAGCGTTCAGGGGGCGGCAAGTCCAGCACACCGCAGCATGACAAGCGCCAGCGGATCAGGCAGGACACCGATCAGGCACAGGCAGCAGACGCATCCGGCACATTCCGGCTGGGCATCCCGCAAACGATATGTTATATCTTTTCGATTGAACGACATCGCCGCCCGCATGCCCTCTCCGCCACCGGCCCGCCTCACCTCCATCGACCAGCTGCGCGGCACCGTCATGCTGTTGATGCTGCTCGACCACGTGCGCGAGACCTTTTTCCTGCAGCACCAGGTCAGCGACCCGATGGACGTATCCACGGTCTCCCCCGCGCTGTTCGCGTGCCGCCTGCTGGCCCACCTGTGCGCACCGGTGTTCGTGCTGCTGACCGGCCTGTCGGCCTGGCTGTATGGCCAGCGCCAGGCGGATCCGCGCCGGGCCACGGCCGCGTTCCTGCTCAAACGCGGGCTGTTCCTGGTGGTGCTGGAACTGACCCTGGTGAATTTCGCCTGGACCTTCCAGCTGCCTCCGGACACCGTGTACCTGCAGGTAATCTGGGCGATCGGCCTGAGCATGGTCGCGCTGGCCGGCCTGCTGTGGCTGCCTCGCGCGGCGCTGCTGGCGCTGGCGGTACTGCTGGTGGCCGGCCACAACCTGCTCGACGGCGTGCGCGTGGCAGGCGACGGTGTGCTGCCGGTGCTGTGGAAGGTGCTGCACCAGCGGGACTGGATCGAGGCCGGTGCACTCCGGCTGCGCACGTCCTATCCGGTGCTGCCGTGGATCGGGGTGATCGCGCTCGGCTATCTGATGGGGCCCTGGTTCGCGGCGGACCGCATGCCAGCGCAGCGTCACCGCTGGCTGGTGTGGGCTGGGCTGGCAGCGCTGGGCATGTTCGCCCTGCTGCGGTTCGGCAACGGCTATGGCGATACGCCCTGGCAGTTCCAGCAGGACGCGCTGCGCACCTGGATGAGCGTGTTCAACGTGACCAAGTATCCGCCATCACTGCAGTTCCTGTTGCTGACCCTGGGCGTTGGCCTGCTGTGGCTGCGCCTGTTTGAGTGGCCTGCGATGGCACGGGCGTTGAGGCCGCTGGCAGACATCGGCGCAGCACCGATGTTCTTCTACCTGCTGCATCTGTATCTGCTGAAGCTGCTGTATCTGGCGGCGCTCGGGTTCTGGGGGCCGACCCACGGCAGCCTGTACGCTCTCGATTCGGTCGCCGGCCTGATCCTGGTGGCCTGTGCATTGGCGGTGCTGCTGTACCCGCCGACGCGGGCATTCGCGCGGTTCAAGGCGCGTCGGCGCGACCTGGGCTGGCTGCGATACCTGTGACCCCGCTCGCCGGGCGCGGCCTGATGCTGCCCGCCACGGGCGCGGCGGCGGGCCTATAATCGCGCCCTTTCCGCAGTGCCCGCCGTCGATGACCGTTGCCGCTCCCGCTTCCGACGACTTCCTTGGCCACCCCAAGGGCGTCTACGTCTGCTTCTTCACCGAAATGTGGGAGCGCTTCTCCTTCTATGGCATGAAGGCGCTGCTACTGCTGTACCTGACCAAGTACCACCTGTTCGGCGACAAGGCCGGACTGGACCTGCTTGGCGCCTACGGTGGCCTGGTGTACTGCATCCCGGTGTTCGGCGGCATGCTGGCCGACCGCTGGCTGGGCATGCGCCGTGCAGTGCTGTTCGGCGGCATCCTGCTGGTGCTGGGCCATCTCGGCATGGCCTTCGAAGGCCACGCGGCATACCGGGTCAACGGTGAAGTGGTGCGCGACACCTCAGCGCTGGCGGTGACCTATCTGTCGCTGGCGCTGATCATCATGGGCGTGGGCTTCCTCAAGCCGAACATCTCCACCATCGTCGGCAAGCTGTACGCCAAGGACGATCCGCGCCGCGACTCGGGCTTCTCGCTGTTCTATGCCGGCATCAACCTCGGGGCGCTGTTCTCGTCGCTGGTGTGCGGCTTCCTCGGCGAGGCCTATGGCTGGAAGTATGGCTTCGGCGCGGCGGGCATCGGCATGCTGGCCGGGCTGGCGATGTTCCTGTGGGGGCAGAAGTACCTGCACGGGCATGCCGAGCCGCCACAGCCGGCCGCGCTGAAACAGCGGGTGCTGGGCCTGCCGCGTGAATGGCTGATCTATCTGTGCGCGGTGCTCGCGGTGCTGCCACTGGCGTGGCTGATGTGGGCCGCCGGTAACGGTGCGTTCGCTCTGGGCGGCGAAATCAGCCTGGCGTTGATGCTGATGCTGGTGGTGCTGGGAGGCGTGCTGGTCTGGTTCGCCTGGTTCACCGGCAGCCAGTGCACGCCGGTGCAGCGCCAGCAGATGATCGCGCTGATGGTGCTGATTTTCCTGGCGCTGGTGTTCTTCACCCTGTACGAGCAGTCCTATGGCTCGTGGGTGACGTTCACCGATCGCCTGCTGACCAAGGACATCGTTCCCTCGCTGGTGATCACCGACGGCACGCCGCTGCCCTGGTCGATCCTGTCGTTGCTGCTGGCGCCGCTGGGCTTCGTGGTCAGCGCGCGCCTGACCGAGCGTCGACCGGGGTCGGCCGCGCCGCGCCGGTTCTTCATTGCCATCGTCGCGCTGATGCTGGTCCTGCTGGTGCGCGACTGCCTGGTGATTCCGCAGACCGCCGGCTCCCTGACCTATCTGGGCGGACTGTTCCTGGTGCTGCTGGCGCCGGCCTTCGCCGCCCTCTGGACCTGGATGGACCGTCGCGGCTGGGAGCCGGGCAAGCCGGTCAAATCCGCCTGGGGCCTGGTGATCGGCGCGCTCTCGTTCGTCCCGCTCGCATTGGCCGCACAGCAGGTCGGCGCCACCGGCGAGATGGCCAGCGTGTGGTGGCTGGTCCTGGCCTACTTCCTGTTGGCCAGTGGTGAGATGTGCCTGTCGCCGGTGGGCCTGTCGGCCGTAACGCAGCTGGCCGTGCCGCGGGTGATGAGCCTGATGATGGGCACCTGGTTCCTGGCCACAGCGTTCTCCGAGACGCTTGCCGCGCTGTTCGGCAAGCTGGCGGCCATCGATGTGCCCGAAGGCGGCACGCTGGACATGGCGGCGGCGGCCGGTGCGTATGCGCACCTGTTCTGGCTGCTGATGTGGATCGGCCTGGGCTGCGCCCTGCTGGCCTTCATCGCCGCGCCGCTGCTGAAGCGGATGATGCACGGGGTCAGGTAACTGCACTGCGCGGCGGCGGATCGTGGATCCGCCGCCACTCTGCGTTTACGGCGCCTTGCCCTTCCCTGCCGGCGCCGATGCCTGGGCGGTCTTGCCTCCCAGGCTGCGCGACAGGAATGCGAGCAGCTTGTCGTAGTACTCGGTGCGATGGGCCAGGGTGTAGAAGCCGTGCCCCTCGGTCTTGTAGTACAGGCTTTCCACCGGCGTCCCGGCACGCTTCAGTGCCGCTTCCATGCGCTCGGTGTGCTGGATCGGCGCACGCTTGTCTTCGCCACCGGCCGCGAGGAACACCGGCACCTTGATCTGCGTGGCCAGGTTCACCGGCGAAACCGCGCCCAGCTTGGCCGGATCACCCAGCCATTCGCGCAGGAAGGTCACGCCCGAGTCGCGCTCCTGCACATCGCCGCGGGCGAACATCAGCGGCAGGTCGTACACGCCGACATAGCCGGCCGCGCACTGGTACAGCCCCTGTTCGCGGGCAGCGCCCATCATCGCGGCGTAGGCCCCGTAACTGGCACCGTAGATGCAGATGCGTCTGGCATCGGCGATCCCCTGCGCGATCGCCCAGCGGGTGGCGTCGGTGACGTCATCCTGCATCGCGGCGCCCCATTGCTGGGCGCCGGCCTGGGCATGCGCGCGGCCATAGTTCCCCGAGCCACGGAAGTTGACCTGCAGTACGGCGTAGCCGGCGGCGGCCAATATCTGCGTCTCGCGGTCGTACTGGCCATTGTCGAACACGTGGAACGGTCCACCGTGCGGCATCACCACCATCGGCAGGTTGCGTCCGTCGCTGCCGGAGGGCACGGTGAGGAAGCCGTGCAGCGGCAGGCCGTCGCGCGCCTTGAGTGCCACCGGACGCACCGTTGCACTGCGATCGATGTCGATCCAGTCGCTGCGGCTGATCAGGTGATCAGCCTTGCGGGCCTCCGTGTCGTACACATAGAAGTCGCCGGGATTGGTGCCTGACCAGGTCTCCACCAGCACCACGCGGCCATCCCGGGTACTGGAGGTGATGTAGACCGGCCCCCCGAAGGCCGCCTCCAGGCTGCGGTACAGGCGCGCCTCCGGCGACTTCTCGTCGAAGAACCGGGTCCGTGGTGTGTCGCCCATAAACAGGGCGCCCACCGGCACATGGGTGCCGGGCCGGCGGATGATGCGGTACGGATCGACCACCTCGTCGCGCAGCACGACAGCGCGCTCGCCGGTCTGCGGATTCCAGCTGACGATGGCATCCGGCCCCTGCGCCTGCTCGGCCTGCAGGTACGCCAGGCTGCCATCGGCGGAGAAGCCGATCGCGGTCTCGATGCGCGTGCTCACCGCCTCATCGTTGATCATCTTCCAGCTGTCGCCCGATCGCTCGCGGTAGTACAGCTTGTTGACATTGTCGCTGCCGGACCCGTGGACGAAACGGACTTCGCCCTGGCCATCGGTGGTGAACTCACCGCGCCGCACCGGCGAGGAGGCCATGCGCACACGCCTGCCGCTGGCCACGTCCATGCGTTCGACGCGGGTGAACGGATCCTCCGCGAACGGCCATACCGTCACCAGCACGTTGCGTTCGTCGCCGGGCAGATCATCGGCCAGGAACGCCGCGACCGCCTCGACTTTCTTCGGCTGGATGCGGGTACCCGGGCCCTTGCTTTCGACGCGGTAACCGACCAGCAGCTCGCCGCGATTGCCGTTGGCATCGATGGCGTAGAGCTCGCCGGTGGGATTGGGCTTATCCAGCGCGCCCCACTTCTCGGCCAGGCCGATCAACAGCCGTTCGTTGCTGACCCAGTCGAATTCGTAGGCGTGATTCTTCTGCGGCGGGCGGAAGCTGCCCACGAGCTGCTTGTCGGCCAGCCGCATCACCGCGATCGCGGTGCTGTCCTCCATCGGCACGGTGGCAGCGACATACTCGCCCCCCGGCGATATCTTGATGTCGGTGAAGGTCTCCTGGCGCAGGAACTGCGCCAGATCCACCGCCCATGCGCTGCCCGCGGCAACGCTACCCACGACGACCAGTGCGGCCGTCAACATCGTCCTGCGCATCCTTCCCCCTGCTCCGATGGACACCTTGTCCTGTACACGGATTCTAGGCAGGCGCCGTCTGTCCCGCCAGAGCCGGAAAAGACGACGGCACCGTTGCCGGTGCCGTCGTTGCCACTGCCTTGGAGAGAGAGTCAGGACGTGGGTTCGGGGGGCGTGCGCCGGGTCAGTGGACCCCGCGCACCGCCAGTGTGAGGGCCAGGATGCTGAGGATCACCGCGATGGTGCCGTCAAGCACACGCCAGGTGCTGGGCTTGGTGAACAGCGGCGCCAGCAGGCGTGCACCGAGGCCCTGCGCGGTCAGCCACAGGCAGCTCGCGGTGACCACGCCGGCCGCGAAGGCCATGCGTGCGTGCCCGAAGTTCTCGGCAATGGAGCCGATGACCATCATGTCCAGCCAGAAGTGCGGGTTGATCAGCGAAAAGCCGACCGCCGCCATCAGCACCGCGCGGCGGCTGCCGTCGTCGCTGTCGGCTTCACCCATGCCACCGCCACCGGCAATGGCGCGGCGCGCCGACTTCATCGCGTACCAGGCCAGGAAAGCCACGCCGGTCCACAGCACGGCCGAGGTCAGCCACGGCAGCGCCGAGGTCAACGTGCGCAGGCCGGCCACGCTGGCGAAGATGAAGAACGCATCGATGGCCGCGCAGGTGGCGACCACCGGCACGATGTGCTTGCGCAGGATGCCCTGGCGCAGGATGAAGGCGCTCTGGGCACCGACCACGGCGAACAGGCCGATGCCGGTGGCTGCACCAGAGAACCAGGCACCGAGGCCGGTGCCGGCGGAGATGACCGAAAACATGGGATTCATTGCCTTCTCTTGCTGGGGGGACGGTGCCTCGCGAAGGCGGACAGCACCGGGTACGGGCGCCATTGTCGCGCCGCAACATACAAAAGACGAGCTAAACTTCCTAAACCAACATTAGCGGAACTTAATAACATGCGCATCGACCATGCCCAGCTGCGCGCGCTCGCCGCCGTGATCCGCGAAGGCAGCTTTGATCGCGCGGCGCAGTCGCTCAATGTCACCCCCTCGGCCATCTCGCAGCGGGTCAAGGCGCTGGAGGATCGTGTCGGACGCCTTCTGGTGAAGCGTGGCGCACCCGCCACTGCCACCGCCGAAGGCCAGGTGCTTGTGCAGCTGGCCGAGCAGACGGCCCTGCTCGAGCATGACGCCCTGCACCGGATGGGCCTGGCCGATGAAGATCTGCCCCAGGCCAGCATCCCGGTGGCGGTGAACCACGACAGCCTGGAAACCTGGTTTCCGCAGGCGGCGCAGCAGTTCGCACTGGGTACCGGCACCACGCTCGACCTGCGCGTGGAAGACCAGGACCATACCGTGGAGCTGCTGCGGCAAGGCACGGTGCTCGGCGCGGTGACCACCCTGGACGAGCCGGTGCAGGGCTGCCAGATCCATGCACTCGGCAGCATCCGTTACGCGGCCACCTGCACGCCGGAGTTCCGCGAACGGCACTTCGCCAAGGGCGTGACCGCGCAGGCGCTGGCACAGGCACCGGTACTGGTGTTCAACCGCAAGGACGAAATGCAGTCGCGCTTTGCCCGGCGCATGGCCGGCGATGACCTGCCCAGCACCGCGCCGACCTGGTGGATTCCCTCCACCCGTGCCTTCGTGCAGGCCAACCTGGGCGGCATGGGCTGGACCATGAACCCCCTGCCGCTGGTCAAGCGGCACCTGGATGCCGGCCGCCTGGTCTACGTGCGACAGCGCGCGTGGGAGGACGTGCCGCTGTACTGGCAGCACTGGAAGGGCGATGTACAGACCATGGCCCTGCTGACCCGCGCGGTGCTGGAGGCATCCTCGACGCTGGTGCGGCGCAGGCGCTGACACCGTATGCATCCCCTCCACAGCGGGCATGCCTCTACTGTGCGGAATCCGATGACAGGACGGGCCGATGCAGACCGATCCGCTGTTCCTGCATATCCGCGTGGTGATGGGCATCATCCTGGGCCTGTCGATCACGACCCTGCTGAAAGGGATTGCGCAGATCATCGAGCATCCGCAGCGACGCGGCTGCTCGGCACTCCATCTGTGCTGGGTGGCATGGACGCTGGTGTCGCTGGTCACCTTCTGGTGGTGGGAGTTCCGCCTGATCGAAGTCCACCGGTGGACGTTCGAGACCTATCTGTTCGTGATCTGCTACTGCGCGACCTGGTTCCTGCTCTGCGCCCTGTTGTTCCCGGATGACCTGCGCGACTACGGCAGCTACGGCAATTACCTGATGCAGCGCCGACGCTGGATATTCGGCGTGATCGGCGCGCTGACGCTGCTGGATCTGGTGGACACCGCGATCAAGGGCACAAGCCGGTGGCATCTGCTGGGCGCGGCGTATCCGGTCCACACCCTGCTGATGCTGCTGGTGGTCCTGCTGGGCTGGAAACTGCACTCCAGCCGGGCACAGCTGCGACTGGCCGCGGCCACCCTGCTCTACCAGATCGGCTATTTCACCGCCGAATACTTCACAATCGGCAACGATTGAACGAGACGGGCAGTTCCTTCAGCGCCCGGTCACAAGGAGGTGCCATGACCATCCGTTACCGCGATGCCCACCCCGACGATGCCGCCGCCTGCATCGACCTGCGCGGGCGTACCCGCGAGAATGCCTTCAGTGCAGCGCAGCTGGCCGAGCTGGGCATCACGACGCAGAGCTGGGCCGAAGGCATCTGCAACGGAGATTTCATCGGACGCATCGCCTGCGACGGCGAGCGCATGGCCGGCTACGGGTTTGCCGACCGCGAAAGCGGCGAGGTGCTGGTTCTGGCCCTGCTGCCGGAGTACGAGAATCTGGGCATCGGCCGACGTCTGCTGCAGGATGTGGTCAGCCTGGCCCGGGATGCCGGTCACCACCGGCTGTTCCTTGCGTGCTCGGCCGACCCGCGCTCGCGCTCGCATGGCTTCTACCGCCATCTCGGCTGGTGCCCGACGGGCGAGATCGACGAAACCGGCGACGAGATTCTCGAACTGCGTTGACCCCAAGCGGAGTGCTGGCCGCTGCGGTCAGTCGACGTCGACCACGTGCAGCTGCGCCTGGACCACCTGCGCCTCGGCGCCGGTGGAACCGGGTGTCAGATTGATCGAGAACTGCAGGGTCACATCCATCGGGCGCAGGGCGAAGCGTGTCAGCTCCTGCGGCTTGATCGGGAAACCGATGCGCAGGGACTGGCCCGCGCGCAGCTCCTGCATCTGCTGCCGCAGCGCGGCCGAGGCCATGCCGCTGCGCAACGCCGTGGTCTTCTCGGAGTGGTTGTCCTTCACCCTGACCGACGGGCCACGGCTGCGGATGTACTCCAGCGGCAGCGACACAGGCTCGCTGCCGCTGTTGCGCAGTTCCAGTTCGACGTTGAGGGTGTCGCCACGGAAACGGCACTGGGCATCGTCCACGCAGCGCGCATGAAGTTCGATCATGGGAGGAAGCTCCTTGCTGTGGGCCGGCAGCGCTGCGGCAGCGGCAAAAGTGGCAATCAACGAAATCACTTGACGGTGCATGTTATCTCCCGGCCGATTTCCCGGCTCAGCAGTTCACGTACTTCCCGCGCGATGTTCCAGGCATGACGCGGCCGGGTCACCGCGCAGTCCACGGAATTCATGATGGTCGCCGCCGGATCGGTCAGCTCACGGGAATCCGGAACGGCAACCAGCACCTCCGGATCCAGAGTGCCATCGGGCTGGACGTAACGCACGGTCTCTTCGTCCGGGTCGTTATACGAATACTCGTCCGGCACGCCCAGGGTGTGGGCGAACTCGTGGGCGAATGTCCAGGCCGTGGTCGACACGGAGACATCGATATCCGGGAATTCCACCTGCTCCCGGTCATAGGTGCGATGAACGATCAGCCTGTAGTCGCTGCCGCCCTGCACCCACCGCACCTCGTAGCGGATCGGGAAGCTGCGGGTGCCGCACGCGGGATCATGGACGTCCAGCGTGAACCGGCCGTTCCAGAACTGATCGATGCCGCGCTCCATGCGCGCCTTGACCGCCGCCACCTCGGCAGCGGTGACGCCGGGCTTGGGCATCACCTGCACCTTGATCGACACCACCACCTCGCCCTGGGCCTGCAGCGGAACATCGATGCGGTAGCTGACCTGGAAAGGATAGTCATGCTTGTCGCCATTGACGTCATAGGCTTCGTAGTAGCGCCCGTCCACGTCACGGTCGATCTGCGCATCATGGTCCGCCACCCAGCACTGCGGCGCGTCCTCGTCGCGCACGGCGGTGCCGGGCGCTGCGAAGGGGGGTGTCTGCAGGGTCGGCTTCAACAACGGCGCGACGATCGCTGCGATCGCCGCCACTCCGGCGCCTGCACCTGCGCGCCCTCCACCGCCGGCCACCACGTGGGCGCGCTGCTGCTTGCCCGATACCAGTGCGCAACCGCAGCTGGCCCTGTCGCCATCGCGGGCGACCGGCTGGCCATCGATGACCAGGGTGGCATCGCCGGAAACGATCGAACCCGGACCATGGCGTGCACAGATGACACGGTCGCCGACACGCGCCACGGCGCGCCCTTCGATATCGGTATGCGGGGAACCTGTAAGGACCGAACCGCCCGTCTGCAGGGCGTCACCCACCACGATCAGCATCCGTGACATCGTTGCGCGGCCCCTCCGTGGCCGGTGGTCGTTCTGGAATCAGCCGACAAGTCTACCCCGGAGCGACCGCCGGCAGGATGATGCATTGCACAAAAACCGGACCCGTTCCGGGTAGAATCCTCTGCAAGGATGCTGCAAGGCGTTGTTTCTTCACGCCCTTCCCCTGCCCAGCGCGCATCCTGATCTCCTCCCCTCCGCCAACGATCCCGCCCCCATGAAGAAATTTGGCAAGGCCCTGCTCGCCCTGCTCGTGCTGTTCCTGCTGGCTGCCGCCGTGTTCCTGTACTGGCCGCTGACCCAGCGCTCCGTCCCCGCCGCCAGCAACGACAAGCCTGTCGACGTTGTGCTGGTCGGCGCCGGCATCATGAGCATCACCCTGGCCACCTACCTGCAGGAACTGCAGCCGGACTGGAACATCCAGGTCTATGAACGCCTCGACGGCGTCGCCGGCGAAAGCTCCGACGGCTGGAACAACGCCGGCACCGGCCACTCGGCATTCGCCGAGCTGAACTACACCCCGGAACTGCCCGACGGCAGCATCGAGACCAAGCGTGCGGTCGGCATCGCCGAATCGTTCGAGGTCTCGCGCCAGTTCTGGTCGCACCAGGTGAAGGAAGGCCGGCTCAGCGAGCCCAGCGACTTCATCAACCCCACGCCGCACATGAGCTTCGTCTGGGGCGATGACAACATCGCCTACCTGCATAAGCGCCAGCAGGCGCTGGTGAAGAACCCGCTGTTCTACGGCATGCAGTACTCGGAAGACCCGGCACAGATCCGGCAGTGGGCTCCGCTGATGATGGAAGGCCGCGATCCGAAGCAGAAGGTCGCTGCGACCTGGATGCCACTGGGTACCGACGTCAACTTCGGCGTGATCACCCGCCAGTTGACCGCCGGCCTGCAGCGCAGTCCGAACTTCAGCCTGCACCTGAACCACGAAGTCTCGGCACTGCGGCAGAACGCGGACAAGAGCTGGAACGTCACGGTGAAGGACCTCAAGGCCGGCACCGAGAGCACCACCCACGCCCGCTTCGTGTTCATCGGTGCCGGCGGCGCCGCGCTGAAGCTGCTGCAGATGTCAGGCATTCCCGAGTCAAAGGACTACGCCGGCTTCCCGGTGGGCGGCCAGTTCCTCGCCTTCCAGGGCCAGGACGTGACCTCGCGCCATGGCGTCAAGGCCTATGGCATGGCCGAGACCGGTTCGCCGCCGATGTCGGTGCCGCACCTGGATGCGCGCAAGCTGGACGGCAAGCCGGTGGTCCTGTTCGGACCGTTCGCGCTGTACAGCACCAAGTTCCTCAAGCACGGCTCGTGGTGGGACCTGTACTCGTCGGTGACCCACAACAACGTTGCGCCGATGCTGGAAGTGGGCAAGGACAACCTGGACCTGGTGCAGTACCTGATGAGCCAGGCGCGGCTGAATGATGCCGACCGCCAGGCCGAACTGGTCAAGTACTTCCCCAATGCCAAGCCGGGCGACTGGAAGCTGGTCACCGCAGGCCAGCGCGTGCAGATCATCAAGCGCGACCCGTTGAAGGGTGCGGTGCTGCAGTTCGGTACCGAGATCGTGACCGACAAGGACCACACCATCGCTGCGCTGCTGGGCGCTTCGCCCGGTGCCTCGACGTCGCCGCCGATCATGCTGGATCTGATGGCCAAGGCCTTCCCCGAGCAGATGAAGGCCGGCTGGGAAGCCCGCCTGCGTGAGATCGTGCCCTCCTACGGGCGCAAGCTCAACGACAGTGCGGCACTGGTCAACGAGATTCGTTCGATGACCAGCCAGACCCTGAAGCTGCCCTACCTGGAAGTGCCGGCCGATGCCATGGCTGCACCGGCCACACCGCCGGCGCCGACGCCGGGCAAGGAAAAGCGCAACGCCAACGAGGAACTGCAGGCGCTCTGAGCCCGGGTCTTCGATGACACCTACGGACGGCCACCTTCGGGTGGCCGTTCGCATTCAGGGAGCTCGGCTCTGCCGGGGCTCGCGGTGCGTGTCCCAGGCATCGACCAGCCCGGGCGAATTGTAATGTTGTTAAGAACGATTTACATTTGCGCCTCGCGCGGACCGCCCACGCTCACCAGGCGGACCTGACCCAGCCCGAAGCCGCCGCCCCGGGTACCGCCCGGCTGTTGCCGCCCTTCCGACTCTCCCGCATCGAGCCCACCAAGATGTCCCTGCACTCCCCTACCCGCCCGCTCCGTCGCGCGCTGCTGCCGGCCGCGCTGCTCGCATCCCTGGCCCTGTCGACACCGTCAGCGTTCGCCGCCGGCGATGCCGCAGCCGATGCCAAGACCCTGGACCGCGTCAGCGTGCGCGCCGACCAGGCTGCGCCGCCCTCAAGCAGCACCCGCCTGCCGATCACCCTGCAGGAAACGCCGCAGTCGGCCACGGCCATCAGCCTGCAGCGCCTGCAGGACGAATCGCTGTTCAGCATCAACGACGTGCTGCGCAACGTCACCGGCGTCAGCGTGTCCTTCTATGACACCCAGCGCCCGCTGTACTACGCCCGCGGCTTTGCCATCACGGACTTCCAGGTCGATGGCATTCCGACCTACAGCGGCTCCACCAACCAGGAATACGACACCGCCTTCTATGACCGCATCGAAGTGATCCGCGGTGCCAACGGCCTGCTCAGCGGCGCGGGGGTGCCTTCGGCCACGGTCAACCTGCTGCGCAAGCGCCCCGGCAAGGACTTCGACGCCTCGTTCTCGGTGAGCGCCGGCAGCTGGGACTACCGGCGCATGGAGGCCGACGTCACCGCGCCGCTGACCGCAGATGGCCGGTTCCGCAGCCGCGTGGTCGCCGCCTATACCGATCGTGATTTCTATTACGACCGCTACAAGGAGAACAAGATGGCCGGCATGGCGGTGCTGGAGGGCGACCTGACCGACAGCACCACGGTCACCCTCGGCTACCAGACCCAGGACAACAACCCGGTCGGTTCGACCTGGGGTACCGTGCCGTTCTTCGACAGCCGCGGCGACTTCGCGCACCTGCCGCGCTCAACCAACCTGGCACCGAAATGGAGCTACTGGCAGCGCGAGACCAGCACGGTGTTCGCCAACCTGGAGCAGCGCTTCGGCGAGGACTGGCTGCTGAAGATCAACACCGCCCACACCCGTGGCAATGTGCAGAACATGCGCCTGTACGGCACCGGCAATCCCGATCCGGCCACCGGTGCGGGCATCTACCTGCGCACTGCCGCTGGCGACTCCGAGGACACCCGCCGCAACATCGATGCCTACCTGACCGGCACGTTCCCGCTGTTCGGCCGCGAGCATGACGTCACCCTGGGTGCCCAGTGGTCCGACCTGGAAGGCACCACCCACACCGTTGCCCTGAACTACCCGCGCGACTGGGCCACTTGCGGCCGCGAACGCTGCTACTACATCCCCAACGTGTACGACTGGAACGGCGACATCTCCGAGGTGACCTACACTCGTACCGGCGCACGCCGCGTGCAGAAGACCACGCAGAGCGGCGTCTACCTGGCCGCGCGCCTGCGCCTGGCCGATCCGCTGTCGTTGATCGCGGGTGCGCGCCTGAGCCGCTGGGAAACCCTCAGCCGCTCCTACAGCGTGGCCGGTGCGTATACCGGGACCAGCGGGGCCTACAAGGTCAGTGATGAAGTGACCCCGTACGTGGGACTGGTCTACGACGTCACGCCGCAGTTCTCGGTCTATGCCAGCTACACCGAGATCTTCAACCCGCAGAACTTCAAGGACCGCAACGAGAACCTGCTGGCGCCGGTGCAGGGCTCGAATCTGGAAGCGGGCATCAAGACGCAGTGGTTCGATGGGCGACTGACCGCCAACGCCGCTGTGTTCGAGGCCAAGCAGGACAACTATGCCGTGCGCGACATGGGAGTGCCGGAAGGCTCGCTCAGCGATGGCACCTCGGCCTACATCGGCGTCAACGGCACCAAGTCGCGTGGCTGGGAAATGGACGTCAACGGCGAGATCCTGCCGGGCTGGACGGTCAACGCCGGCTTCACCCATGTCAAAGTGACCCGCGCCGCCACCGACCTGCTGTACGCCAACCCGCCCGAAGACCTGCTGCAGCTCAACACGCAGGTGCGCCTGCGCGGTGCACTGGAACGCCTGAGCCTGGGCGCCGGCGTGCAATGGCAGAGCAAGGTGCAGGGCTACAACATCCCCTACCCGCTGGGCGGCACGGTAACCGTGAACCAGCCGGCCTACACGCTCGTGCAGTTCAACGCCAACTACCGCATCAGCGACAACTGGACGGCAACGCTGAGCGTGCGCAACGCGCTGGACAAGACCTACTGGGCGAACCTGGACTACAACAACTACGGCGAACCGCGCTTCGTCGCCGCCAGCCTGCGCTGGAAGTTCTGAGAACGACCCGCTGAAAGCCTGCAACCTGAATGGGCCCGCCATTGGCGGGCCCTTCTTTTTGCTGCGCTGCAGGTTGCGTCGCCTTCCGTAATTATGGCGTAATTATCTCAACGCCAATCGGAAGCCGGTCGATGAACCCGAGCTGGGACACGCTGGAACGCAGCCGCCAGGCACGTCTGCAGCGGGCTGCGCCCTGGAGCAGAGGCCGTGCAGTGGCCGCCGACGATGTGGGCGAGCTGCTGCACGCCCTGCTTGAACCCGGCGACAAGGTCTGCCTCGAGGGCAACAACCAGAAGCAGGCCGACTTCCTGGCCGAATGCCTTGCCGGGCTGGACCCCGCCCGCGTGCATGATCTGCACATGGTGCAGTCGGTGCTGTCGCTGCCCTCGCATCTGGACGTGTTCGAGCGGGGCATTGCCTCGAAGCTGGACTTTTCCTTCTCAGGCCCGCAATCGGTGCGACTGGCCAACCTGGTGGCCGAAGGGCGGATCCAGATCGGGGCCATCCACACCTACCTGGAACTTTTCGGCCGCTACTTCATCGACCTCACGCCGCGCGTGGCACTGGTCGCAGCGCAGGCCGCCGACCGCGACGGCAACCTCTACACCGGGCCGAACACCGAAGACACGCCGGTGATCGTCGAGGCGACCGCCTTCCGTGGCGGCATCGTCATCGCCCAGGTCAACGAGATCTTCGACACCCTCCCCCGCGTCGATATCCCCGCCGACTGGGTCAACTTCGTCGTGCAGGCACCGCGCCCGAACCACATCGAACCCCTGTTCACCCGCGACCCGGCACAGATCTCCGAGATCCAGGTGCTGATGGCGATGATGGCGATCAAGGGTATCTACGCCGAATACGGTGTGAACCGGCTCAATCACGGCATCGGCTTCGACACGGCCGCGATCGAACTGCTGCTGCCGACCTATGCCGAATCGCTGGGCCTGAAGGGCAAGATCTGCCAGCACTGGGCGCTCAATCCGCATCCGGCGCTGATTCCCGCGATCGAGTCGGGTTTCGTGAAGTCCGTGCACTCGTTCGGTTCGGAACTGGGCATGGAGAAGTACATCGCCGCGCGCGGTGATGTGTTCTTCACCGGCGCCGATGGTTCGATGCGCTCCAACCGCGCGTTCTCGCAGACCGCCGGCCTGTATGCGTGCGACATGTTCATCGGCTCGACGCTGCAGGTCGACCTGCAGGGCAACAGCTCCACCGCCACCCGCGACCGCATCGCCGGCTTCGGTGGCGCGCCGAACATGGGCTCGGATGCGCGCGGCCGCCGTCATGCCAGCGACGCCTGGATCAAGGCCGGCCAGCAGGCCGCACGCCCGGGCGAGATGCCACGCGGGCGCAAGCTGGTGGTACAGATGGTGGAGACCTTCCGCGAACACATGGCACCCGCGTTCGTTGACCGCCTCGATGCGTGGGCGCTGGCCGAACGCGCTGGCATGCCGCTGCCACCGGTGATGATCTACGGCGATGACGTGAGCCATGTGCTGACCGAGGAAGGCATCGCCAACCTGCTGCTGTGCCGCACCGCGGAGGAGCGCGAACAGGCGATCCGCGGCGTGGCCGGTTACACCACGGTCGGTCTGGGCCGCGATCGCGCGATGGTGGAGAACCTGCGCGACCGGGGCGTGATCCGGCGGCCGGAGGATCTCGGCATTTCGGTGCGCGACGCCAGTCGTGACCTGCTGGCCGCGCGCTCGGTGAAAGACCTGGTGCGCTGGTCCGGCGGTCTCTACGACCCGCCCAAGCGCTTCCGCAACTGGTAAGGGGCACGCGATGGAAACCCTCGACTATCGATTCGACGGAAGAACCCCGGTGCGGTTCCCGCACGACGCGGTGCTGGTGGGCGTGCTGGCGTCCGGCAATCTGGAAGTCCTGCTGGAACCTGCCGCGCAGGACGGCGCAATGACCGTACATGTCGTCACCGCCGCGCAGGGCTTCGGCACCATCTGGCAGGCGGTCATCGGTGATTTCGCCCGGCGGCATCCGCTGCGCGACGTGCGCGTATCGATCAACGATGCCGGTGCCACCCCGGCGGTGGTCAGCCTGCGCCTGGACCAGGCGGTGGAGACACTGCTCGCCGGAGAACCGCGATGAATCCGATGCAACGACGCAGCTACCACGAGGCCGATGCCCGTGCCCGTATCGCCGGGCTGGTCGATGCCGGATCGTTCACCGAGTATCTCGGGCCGGCCCGGCACGCCATGAGCCCGCACTTGGCACAGCTGGACCAACCCGCCGCGTTCGACGATGGCATCGTGGTCGGTGCGGCCTCGCTGCGTGGCAGGCGTGTGCTGATTGCTGCACAGCAGGGCGAATTCATGGGGGGCGGTGTCGGCGAAGTGCATGGCGCCAAGCTGACCGGCCTGCTGCGCCGGGCCGCGCAACACAGGCCCGACGGTGTGCTGCTGCTGCTCGACACCGGCGGCGTGCGCCTGCATGAAGCCAATGCGGGCCTGATCGCCATCTCCGAGATCATGCGCGCGACCCTGGACGCGCGCGCCACCGGCGTGCCGGTGGTGGCCCTCATCGGCAGCGGCAACGGCGCCTTCGGCGGCATGGGCATCGTCGCCCGCTGCTGCACCACGGTGATCATGTCCGAGGAAGGGCGACTGTCGCTGTCCGGGCCGGAAGTGATCGAGACCGTGCGCGGCGTAGAGGAGTTCGACTCGCGTGACCGTGCCCTCGTATGGCGGGTGACAGGCGGCAAGCACCGCTACCTCATCGACCAGGCGCAGGTTCTGGTTCCCGATGCCATCGACGCATTCGCCCAGGCCGCATTCGAGGCGCTGCAGCCAGACGCCGCCAGCGCAGACGCCGATGCCGCGCTGGCCGCGCTGCAGCAGCGACATGCCGCCCTGCAGGCCCGGGCAGAGGCCTGGGGGGACTGCCGCGATGGTCTGGAGATCTGGGCACGCCAGGGAATCGATGATCCCGAGCGCCTGCCGCTGCTGGACACCGACGCGTTCCTCGCCGCCACCGCCCACAGGAAACTGCCATGACCGCGCCGCTGCAGCCCGTGCTTGACGCGCTGTTCCCGCGCGGCCACGACGTAACCGTGCACGATTCCGTGCTGACGGGAAGCGCCAGTACCGAAGATGGCGAGGTCACGGTCATCGGCACCACTGACAAGCTGGAAGTCGGTGTCGATCATGCGCTGGCACTGGCGGCAACAGTGCTCGCCAGCACCGCCGCACATCCGCAGCGACCGATCGTGATGCTGGTGGATACCGCAGGCCAACGCCTTTCGCGCCGCGACGAACTGCTCGGCATCAACGGTTACTTCGCCCACCTCGCGCAATGCCTGGACGTCGCGCGGCGACGCGGCGCACGGCTGGTGACCCTGGTCCATGGCGAGTCGGTCAGCGGTGGCTTCCTCTCGTTCGGCCTGATGGCGGACACCATTCATGCGCTGCCGGATGCCCAGGTTCGGGTGATGGACCTGCGGGCGATGGCTCGCGTAACCAAGCAACCGCTGGAAAAGCTGCAGGCGCTGAGCCTGACTTCGCCGGTGTTCGCACCCGGGGTGGAAAACTACGTGGCGATGGGTGCGGTACGGTCGCTGTGGTCGGGCGAGCTGGCGCAGGCCTTGCTGGATGCCCTGCGCGCGCCGGCCGACGGCGACCACCGTGCCGCACTGGGTGCCGAACGGGGGGGCCGCCTGCAGGCGGCTGCCGTCGCGGGCGCGGTGGCCAACGGCGATGCCTGAGCGTCTGGCCCGCCACACGCTGGTCTGGTTGTCGGCCCACGCCGACTGGCGGGCCGATGTGGCTGCGCAGGAACCGCGGCTCGCCGCATGGTTCGCGCAGGGATTGCCGGCAATGGTCGCGCGACGCGCGGCAGACGACCCCGATTCCCGCCTGCGGCTGGGTGTGCCGTTGCCACCGGGCGAAGGCAAACAGCGGCTTGCACTGCGGGTGCCGCTGCAGGATGTACAGCGTCGGCAGGCGCCGCCGGCACTGACCGACATCCTCGCGGCAGGCGTATGCCCCGCCTGGCAGGCACCGTTGCACGCTCTCGCCACGCTCACGCCGGCCCGTGTGTTCGGCGCATTCGCCTGGCAGCACGTCACTGGCCTGCCTTATGTGCATGACCGTTCCGATATCGACCTGCTCTGGGAGGTCCCGGATGCGGCAGGGGCCGATGCGCTGGTGACACGGCTGCGGGCGTGGGAAGCGCAGCATCCGCAGCGGGTCGACGGCGAGCTGTGCCTGGCCCGTGGCGCTGCGGTGAACTGGCGCGAGTACGCCGGCAGCAGCCGTCAACTGCTGGTCAAACGCCTTGACGGCGCAGCCCTGGAAGCACGCCACCGTCTATTCGAGGGCAGCGGGGTGGCCGCATGAACGCCGTCGCGCCGCGCCTTGCCGGCCGCAGCACCGCGCCCGACAGTGCACGCCTAGGCCGCATGGCGATCGTCGCGCTGCAGGCCGAGCTGGCCTGTGCGCCCAAGCCCGGCTTGGTCACGCCGTTCGACAGCGGCAGCCATGACGACATGGATGCCGGTACGTTCCTGCGCAGCCTGTTTGCCCTGCGCCACTATTTCACTGCGGTTGCCCGCGATGGCGCCGCGGAAGCGCCGTTCCATCGGCTGCGCGACCACGGCCTGGCCGCCGAAGCGGCGATGCTGCGCGCCACCGGCGGCGTCAACACCCACCGCGGAGCGATCTTCAGCCTGGGCTTGCTGGTGGCAGCGTCAGCCTCGTGCCGCACGCGTCTGGGCCGAGCCGCGACAGGTGAACAGGTATGCCAGGCGGTCTGCCAATGGGCGGACGCCTTCGCCACCTCGCCCCTGGATGTGAACAGTCCGGGGCAGCGCGCGCGCGCCCGTCACGGCGTGCCCGGCGTACGCGAGCAGGCGGCCGCTGGATATCCCCTGCTGCGTGGGCTGGCCCTGCCGGCACTGCGCCATGCGCTGGGCGCAGGGCTGCCACGCGAAGCTGCACTGGCCCATACCCTGATGCATCTGGTCGCAGAGGTCGAGGATCTGAACCTGCTGCATCGGGGCGGTGTTGCCGGACTGCGCTGGGCCCAGCAGCAGGCACGCGGATTCCTCGACGCCGGCGGTGCCTTTGCCGCCGGCTGGCGACCCCGCCTGCAGGACATCGGCGATGCCTTCGTCGCACGCCGGCTCAGCCCGGGTGGCAGCGCCGATCTGCTGGCCTGCAGCGTCTTCCTGCTGTTGCAGGAGCAGGCGTGATGCTGGCCCTGCTCTGTCCGGGACAAGGTGCCCAGCATGCTGCGATGTTCGATCACGTGCGCGACAACGACGCCGCGCATGGCGTGCTGCTCGCCGCCAGCGAGGTGCTGCAGCGCGACGTGTTCACCGCTGCTGCGGCCGAGGACCGGTTCGACAATGCGCAGGCACAACCGCTGCTGTGCGCGGCCAGTCTGGCGCAGTGGCACGCCCTGCGCGATGCATTGCCGGTGCCGACCGTGGTGGCCGGCTACAGCATCGGCGAACTGGCGGCGCATGCCATTGCCGGCACCTTCGACGCTGGCAGCTGCCTGGCCCTGTCGGCACAGCGCGCGCATCTGATGGATGGTGCCAGCGCGGCAGGCGCCGGCATGCTGGCGGTGCTGGGCCTGGATCGTACGACGTTGCAAGCGCTGTGCGATGCGCAGGGTACCCACATCGCCATCGTCAACGGCGAGGATCACTTCATTGTGGGAGGCATCCGGCACACCCTGCAGCCGCTGGCCGATGCGGCGCACGCGCTCGGTGCGCAGGTGCGTCCGTTGCCGGTCCACGTCGCCGCCCACACGCCCCTGCTGGCGGCTGCGGTGGCGCCCTTCGCCGCCGCGCTGGAGCGCTCGGGCATGCGGGCACCCCGCCTGCCGCTGCTGGCGGGCGTCGATGCACGGCCCGTGCGCGATGCCGCAACGGCGGTGCACAGCCTGTCGGCACAGCTGGCACAGACCATCGAGTGGGCACAGGTGATGCGGCAGGCCTTCGAGCGCGGCGCGCGGGTGTTCCTGCAGCTGGGCCCGGGCAATGCGCTCGCACGCATGGTCGCGCCGTCCTATCCCTGCTGCGAGTTCCGCGCGGTGGAAGAGTTCCAGGGCCTGCATGGCGCTGCGGCATGGGTCCGCAGTGCGCTGCAGCGCCTGCAGTAACGGGTTCGAGCAGTACGTATCACGCAACACTGCAGTACGTCGCCTTACCCCGGGGATGGCGGGTCTCCATCCGCGCTGTACGTGAGCCACGTGTCTGGGAGGGCGCATGAGTCCACAAATCGCAACGATCATCGGTCTGGTGATCATGTTCATCGTCGCCACCGCACTGCCGATCAACATGGGCGCAGTGGCCTTCGCACTGGCCTTCATCATCGGTGGTGTCTGGGTAGGCATGGGTGGCAAGGAAGTCCTCGCCGGCTTTCCCGGCGATCTGTTCCTGACCCTGGTCGGCATCACCTACCTGTTCGCCATCGCGCAGAAGAACGGCACCATCGACCTGCTGGTGCACTGGGCGGTACGCGCGGTGCGCGGCCACATCGTGGCCATTCCGTGGGTGATGTTCGTGGTCACCGCGGTGCTGACCGCCTTCGGCGCCCTCGGCCCGGCAGCGGTGGCGATCATCGGTCCGGTCGCGCTGCGCTTCGCCAAGCAGTACAACATCAACCCGTTGATGATGGGCCTGCTGGTCATCCACGGTGCGCAGGCCGGCGGCTTCTCGCCGATCAGCGTGTACGGCAGCATCACCAATGGCGTGGTGCAGAAGGCCGGGCTGGAGGTCACCGAGATGGCAGTGTTCCTGACCAGCCTCGGCTTCAACTTCATGATGGCGATCATCTGCTTCCTCGCCTTCGGCGGCATCGCGCTGATGCGACGTGGCTCGATCACCGCGGGCGGTGCGGAACTGGCAATGGCCGGTGGTCCGCAGGCGTCGTCGCGGCAGTTCGCCATCGAAGGCCATGGCGCGCTGGTGGCGGCCGGCGGCGGCACCCTGAGCAACGATCCGGCGGCGCTGGATGCAGTGGGTCTGACCCGGGAGCGGTTGTTCACCCTGGTCGGCCTGCTCGGCCTGGGCGTGGCGGCACTGATCTACAACCTCAACGTCGGCCTGGTGTCGATCACCGTCGCAGTGGCGCTGGCACTGCTCTCGCCGCAGAGCCAGAAGGGTGCGGTGGATGGCATCAGCTGGTCGACCGTGCTGTTGATCTGTGGCGTGGTGACCTATATCGGCGTGCTGGAGCATGCGGGCGCGGTCGACTTCATCGGCAACGGCGTCTCCAACATCGGCATTCCGCTGCTGGGCGCTCTGCTGGTGTGCTACGTCGGCGGTATCGTCTCCGCATTCGCATCATCCGCGGCGGTGCTCGGCGCAACGATTCCACTGGCGGTGCCGTTCCTGATGCAGGGGCACCTGGGTGCAGCCGGCGTGATCTGCGCACTGGCAGTGTCGTCCACCATCGTCGATGTCAGCCCCTTCTCCACCAACGGTGCACTGGTCGTGGCATCGGCGGCGAAGGAAGAACGCGAGACGCTGTTCCGCCGCTTCCTGGTCTACAGCGGCCTGGTGGTGGCATTGGGGCCGCTGCTGGCCTGGCTGGTGTTCGTGGTGCCGGGCTGGATGTAGGCGATGACCGGTCGTGCCGGCTGACGGCCGGCACTACCGCCAGCGGGTACACTCTGCCAATGGCCATCGCCCCTGCTCCACGGTCCCCGAAGAAGCGCGCCCCTCTGTACGAGGAGGTCGCCGAACATGTGCGTGAGCGCATCTATGACTATCGCCTGCCCCCCGGCGAATGGATCGACGAGCCTGCGCTGTGCAGTGAACTGGGCATCAGCCGCACCCCGCTGCGCGAGGCGTTGAAGCTGCTGGCAGCCGAAGGCTTGGTGCAGATCGACGCCGGGCGCGGCAGCCGGGTAACCCGGCTGACGCTGGAGGACCTCAACCAGCTGTTCCCGGTGATGGCCATGCTGGAGGGCCGCTGCGCGCATGAGGCGGTCAGGCATATCGATGATGCGGGCGTGGCCCAGCTGGAATCCCTGCATGCCGCGATGGAAGCGGCGGCGGCTGACGGCAACATCGCCGAGTATTACCGCAACAACTACCTCATCCACGAAACCGTGCAGCACTATGCCGGCAATCCGTGGCTGATCCGCATCACCCACGACCTGCACCGCATCCTGAAGATGCATCGCGGCCGGCAGCTGCTGACGCCCGGACGCACGGCACAGTCGCTGGCCGAGCACCGCGAGCTGATGGAGTGCTTCCGTCGCCGTGATGCCGACGCGGCAGAACGCACGATGGAACGGCACCTGCTCAGCCAGGGCCAGGCGCTGGCCGCCTACGTGGCGGCCGGGGGCCTGCTGAACGTACCGGCGCCGCTGCCGACCGAAGGCGGTGCCTGAGCGAGCTGTCGCCCCGCCGGGCGTGGCCCGCATTGCGGGCGGTGGCTGACCCTGTTCCTGTGGCGTCAATCGCCGCAGCTGCCGCCGTCGCTGCCACAGTCCGCAGAGGGGGCATTGCCCTCGTGGGCGCCATCGCTGGCCCAGATCGCGCCGTCCTGGCTGCGTGCCTGCAGTCCGAGCGGGCCCTCGGCGGCTGCCACCAGCAGGCAGACGACGGCGCCGATCAGCGGCAGCAGCCAGATCACCAGCACCTGCGCGGCCCGGTTGCCCGACGACAATTCCTGCCGACGCAGAATCACCCAGCTCGCCAGCAGATTCAGGCCCAGCACCAGCAGGACCAGCAGAAGGGTCACGATCAGCACCAGGCGTCTCCCGGCATGGATATCGACGCCATTATGGCCCGCCGCCCCGCCAATGGCCCTGCCTGTCATGAAGATGGGACAATGTAGCGCGCGCCGGCCTGCCTCCTGGCCGCCGGGCCCCCCGCACCACACGGAAGAAGAAGAACAACAACATGCTGAAAGTCATTTTCGATACCGACCCGGGCGTCGACGACGCCCTGGCCCTGCTGTACCTGCACAAGCATCCGCAGATCGACCTGATCGGCGTTACCACCACCTTCGGCAACGCCTCGGTGGAGTCCACCACCCACAACGCGCTGTACCTGAAGCAGGCCTGGGCGCTGACTGCGCCGGTCGCGCGTGGCGCCGCGGGTCCCCTGCAGCCCGATGCCACTCCGGAAGCCTGGCCGGTGCACATCCACGGCCACAATGGCCTGGGCAATCACCCGGTACCTGCACAGCTGGACGTGACCGCCGACGCTCGTCCTGCGCACCAGTTGATCATCGATCTGGTGCGGGCCCATCCAGGCGAGGTCACGCTGGTCGCGGTCGGCCGCATGACCAACCTGGCCCTGGCCCTGCAGCAGGCACCGGAGATCGCCGGCCTGGTGCGTGGCGTGGTCATCATGGGGGGCGCCTTCCACGTCAACGGCAACATCACCCCGGCCGCCGAGGCCAATATCTGGGGCGATGCGGAAGCCGCCGACGTGGTGTTCACCGCACAATGGCCGGTCACCGCGATCGGCCTGGATGTCACCACCCGCGTCGAGATGGACCGTGACGGCCTGGACAAACTGGCTGCGGTCGGGGGTACCGATGCCGAACTGGTGCGTGCGCTGTCGCAGGATTACGTGGACTTCTACCTGCAGGCCGGCCACAAGGGCATGGTCGTGCACGATTGCTGCGCCTGCATCGCGCTCACCCGCCCGGAGCTGTTCCGCTTCGAGCGCGCAAGCGTGCGCGTGGCCACCGACGGCGTCGCCCGTGGCATGACCATTCCCAAGCCTGAAGGCCTGGCATTCGGCCCCAGCGTATGGGACGGCCACGTGGTGCAGTCGATTGCCATTGGCGTGGATGCCGCCGCCGTGCTGGCCGACATCGAGCAGACGCTGAAGGTGTGACCGGCTAGGATCCGCCCTGCTTGCCAGGGCGGGTCTTCCGCGTCGATGCCGTTTCCGGCAGCGTCCACAGCACCGGCAACACCAGCAATGCGACCAGCGCGATCATCGCGCCCGGTGCCGCCGCCCAGCCGCTGCGCTCCACCCACCACTGCGCCAGCCACGGTGTCGCACCGCCGAAGACCGCCGTGGCCATGGTCACGCCCAGTGCCAGCCCGCTTACCCGGCCCTCGCCCGGAAACTGCTCGGCCGTGGCCGGTGCCGCGACCGCGCTCACGCCACCGGCCACGCAGGCCAGCAGCACCGCAGCAACGGCGATACCCAACGGCGTGGTATGCGCCATCCAGCCGAACAACGACAGCGGCAGCAACGCCGCCAGTACCGTCAGGCCCAACAGCAGCGGGCGCCGGCCGAAGCGATCGGACAACGCACCGCACAAGGGAGTGATGGCGATCACGGCCACCGCCGCGATCGTCGACAGCCACAGGGCATCGCCCTCGTCGTGCCCCTGTGCGTGCAGGAACGCGGGCACATAGGTGATGCCGACGTAGTAGGTGATCGAGCCCAGCGCGGAAATGGCGAAGGTGCGCGCTACCGCCTGCGGATGGTGGCGCAGCACGTGGCGCAGCGGCGTGGCAGGAATGCTGCCCTCGCGACGCTGCCGCTCGAACTCCGGCGATTCATGCATGCCCGAACGCGCGATCAGGATGACCAGCGCCAGTGCAGCACCGACGAAGAACGGAATGCGCCATCCCCAGCTGTCCAGTTGTACCTGCGGCAGCAGCGCGACCGTCAGTGCGGAGATCGCCACCGCCAGCAGCGCGCCCACTTCGCTGGCCGCCGAGGCCAACGAGGTCACCAGTCCACGCCGGCGTGCCGGAGCGCTTTCCAGTAGATAGGCGACTACGCCCGTGTATTCACCGCCCACCGAGAATGCCATCACGCACCGCAGCACCAGCAGCAGCACACCCGCCGTCGTGCCCGCCGTCGCGGCGGTAGGCAGCAGCGCGGTGGCCAGCATGGCTGCAGCCATCAGCGCCATCGAGGCCAGCAGCATCCAGCGCCGCCCCAAGCGGTCGCCGAGGTGACCGAAGCACAGCGCGCCGAGTGGGCGCATCAGGTAGGACACGGCAAATCCCGCAAGGGTGACCAGCATCGCCTGTTCGCCGCCGCCGAAAAACACCCGCGACAGCACCGTGGCGAAATAGAGGTACAGGGTGAAGTCGTACCACTCCACCACGGTGGACAGGCCGGCGACCCACATCGAGCGCTGCTGTGTCGCACTCATCGCCTGTTCGCCTTCGCCACCGTCGTTTCCCTGTCTGCGGTCCGTGCGCAGGGTGCCACCACGCGGGTGACGGCACAGTGGACCCGCTGCACGACGGGCGCGGACCGCAGACGGCTCAGGGTGCGCGGCGCAGGGTGATCAGGGTGATCTCCGAGGGCACGCCGATGCGTGCCGGGAAGCCGGCCCACAGTCCCGCACCGTTGCTCACATACAGTGTCATGCCATCGACGCGGTACCGTCCGGAGACGAACCCGCCGTTGGCACGCTTCACCAGCTGGTCCATGCCGAGGATCTGGCCGCCATGGGTATGGCCGGACAGCTGCAACTTGACCCCGCGTGCGGCCGCGTCCGTCGCATTGCGTGGGCGGTGGTCGAGCAGGATTACCGGGTTGGCCGGATCCGCGCCCGCCAGCGCCGCCTGCAGGTCGGGCAACGGCAGGCCATAGCGCGCGGCCACCGGATCGGTGACACCGGCGATCGTCAGCGCTGCATCCCCCCGCCGCACCTGCACGTGGCTGTTCTCCAGCACCTGCATGTGCAGCGCACGGAACGCCTGCATCCATTCGCTGTACTGGGCGTAGTACTCGTGATTGCCGGTGATGGCGATCACCCCGTCCGGCGCCCTCAGTTCACCCAGGGGCCGGAAGTCATTGCGCCGTGCCTGCACGGTGCCATCGATCAGGTCGCCGGTGATGACGACCAGGTCGGGCGCCAGGGCATTGCTTTCGGCCACGACCTGACGCACCCAGTCGCCGGTCAGCAGGCGGCTGGCGTGGATGTCGGTAAGCTGCAGTACGCGGTAACCCTCGAACGCGGCAGGCAGGCCGGCAATGGCCACCTCGATCTGTCGGGTCTTGGGCACCGCCATGCCCTGGCTCACGCCCCAGGCACTGACCAGCAGAGCCAGCAGGCCTGCGCCCGGGCGCAGCCACGGCGCGCGCAGCGCTGCGGTCACACGGGGCCTGCGCAGAACCCACGCGCCAAGCAGGCCCACGTCCATTACCAGCATCACCAGTGCCAGCAGCAGTACCGCAGTGGAGCCGGTGGCGAGCACGGCGATGGCCAGCTTGGGGATTTCCGGCGAGGCCATCGTGCCCCAGAACGTGGCCACGATCCGCAGCTGGACGGCGATGGCTACCAGCAGCAGGGACAGCAGTACCTTCAACCACACGGGCAGGCGCAGCGGCCAGAACAGGCGAAGGGCCACATACACGCCCATCAGCAAACCAATCGTACTCAGCACTGCGACGTTCCTGGACGAAGACAAGAGCCCGCCATGGTGACGGCTGCGGACAGCGTTGTGTAGAGCCGGGCCATGCCCGGCTGCTCAGTTCGCAGTCGAGCACGCTCGACGCTACGGAAGCCCGAGGCGCTCCACCCGCAGGCGGACAATGCGCCGCTTCTCCATGGCCAGTACGGTGATGCGGGCATCCGCTACTTCGACCGCATCGCCCACATCCGGCAGGCGGCCAAGCTGGTCCAGCACCAGGCCGGAGATGGTCATGTAGTCGGCACTGCGGGGCAGCGACACGCCGGCCAGCCGTTGCAGGTCATCCAGCGTCAACGCGCCGTCGGCCTCCCATTGGCCCTCGTCCAGCGCCACTACGCCGTAACGCTCGTTCTGGGTATCGACCAGATCGCCCGCGATCGCCGCCAGCAGGTCATTGGCGGTCACCAGGCCTTCCACACTGCCGTACTCGTCCACCGCTACCGCCAGCGGTACCGGGTGCAGGCGGATCAGTTCAAGCGCCTGCAACGCGCTGGCGCTGGACAGCACGTACTGCGGCTGGCGCAGGTTGGCTTCCAGCTGCAGCGGCCTGCCCTGCAGCAGGTCGGCCAGCAGGTCGCGGCTCTGCACCACACCACGCAGGCTGTCCAGATCACCCTCGCCCACGAGCAGGCGCGTGTGCGGCGACGCCACCAGGCGCGCCACCACGTCGTCCTGGCCGCGCGCCAGATCGATCCACTGCACGTCGGCGCGCACGGTCATCACACTGGACACAGGCCGGTCAGCCAGGCCCAGCACGCTGCGGATCATCTCGTGCTCGGCCGGCTGCAGGCGTTCCTCCGGATCACCGTGGTCTTCTTCGCTGGCATCATCGTGGCCATTGGCCGGACGGGCGCCCAGCAGGCGCAGCACGGCATCGGCAGTGCGCTGACGGAACGGCTGGCGACGCTCGTTGCGCTCGCGGTTGAAGCGCACCCACTGGTTGAAGGCTTCCACCAGGATCGAGAACGCGATCGCCGCGTACAGGTAGCCCTTTGGAATCTTGTAACCCAGCCCCTCGGCGACCAGGCTGAAGCCGATCATCAACAGGAAGCCCAGGCACAGCACCACCACCGTGGGATGCTTGTTGACGAAGCGGGTCAGCGGCTTGCTGGCCACCAGCATCAGTGCCATCGCGATGGTCACCGCGGCATACATCACGCCCAGGTTGTCGACCATGCCCACGGCAGTGATCACCGAGTCCAGCGAGAACACGGCGTCCAGCACTACGATCTGTGCCACCACCATGGCAAAGCTGGCGTAGACCTTCTTGCCGTCTTCCTGGTGACTGCGGCCCTCCAGCCGCTCATGCAGCTCCATGGTGCCCTTGAACAGCAGGAACAGGCCACCGCCCAGCAGGATCAGGTCGCGTCCGGAGAAGCTGTGACCGAACAGCGTGACCAGCGGCTCGGTCAGCTTCATGATCCACGCCAGCGCGGCCAGCAGCACCAGCCGCATCAGCAGCGCCAGCGTCAGGCCGATCACCCGCGCACGGTCGCGCTGGTGCGGCGGCAGTTTGTCGGCCAGGATCGCGATGAACACCAGGTTGTCGATGCCGAGCACGATCTCGAGCACTACCAGGGTTGCAAGTCCCATCCATATCGAGGGGTCAGCCAACCATTCCATTTCGGGTCCGTTTCGTCAGTAGGTCAGGGGGAAAAACAAAAGCTTCAGCCGCCATCGTGCGCCTGCGTCGGGTCGTAGCCGAGCAGGTCGCCGGGTGTGCATTGCAGCTCCCGGCAGATGGCATCCAGCGTGGAAAAGCGGATGGCGCGGGCCTTGCCGGTTTTCAGGATGGACAGATTGGCCAGCGTGATGTCGATGCGCCCCGCCAGCTCGGACAGGGTCATGCCACGCGCCTGCAGCATGCGGTCCAACGTGATCACTACGGCCATCAGGTCAGGTCCATCAGATCAGGCCATCCAGGTCGTCGCGCATCGCCGCGCCGACCGCGAACACGCGCGCCAGCACGAACAGCATCAGTACCGCGACCAGACCGGTGATGGACATGCCTCCGCCCACCTCCATCCAGGCGAAATCAGGCCCCATCCAGGCAGCGTAGAGGCCGATCACGATCGACAGCAGTTCCATCGCCAGCATCAACCAGGCCATGCGCTGCAGGCGCCGGGCATTGGCATGGGTGAAGGGGCGTTCGCGGGCAGCGGACCTCAGCATCCGCGCGAGGTGTCGAAGGAACACCAGGCACAGCACCAGCAGGGCAACGATGGTGCCCAGGCCGATGCAGAAGTGCAGGAACAGATCGCCTCCGTGGGCGGCGGCAGTACGTGCATCATGCACGGCATCCAGCAGCCAGCGGCGGTCGTAGGCGACCAGCGGCACGGCCAGCAGTGCGGCCAGGATGCCCAGCCAGCACATGGCCCGCACGGCCTGCACGGCGGTCTGGGCCAGGGTGAACAAGCCTCGCGCGGGTCTGGCGCGGGCGGGACGAGCGGTCAAGCGGCCTCCGGTATTGGGGTGGCCCTGCCGCCCCGGGGTGGATTTATCGATAAACGATATACCACATCCCGAAGTGAAAGGCTGAACGTCGGCGCTGTTGCACGCGAGCTTCGAACCCGCCTCCGCACTTGACACCCCAGTGACGATTTGATTATTAATTAACTAATTAGTTAATCACATTCTCATGGATCGCATCTTCGAAGCACTCGCCTCGACCGCCCGGCGGCAGGTCCTGGCCTATCTCAGCGCCGGTGAACTCAGTGCGGGCGAACTGTCCGAGCGCTTCGATTTCAGCAAGCCGGCACTGTCCAACCATCTGCGCATCCTTGAAGAGGCAGGTCTGATCGAACGCGAGAAGCGTGGCCAGTACGTGTACTTCCGACAGGTGCCCGACCGGCTTGCCAACACCTTGTTCTCGTGGGCTGCCGAAGTCTGCCCGGTGGGCGGCCCACTCAAGCGCGAAGCGCGCGCACGCCGCAAGTCACCCGCCCCCTGAGGAGCCGCCCGATGCCTGGACCGACCCACGACAGCCGCTCGTTTCCAGGTGTACAGCTTGCGGCTCAGGAGGGCGGCGGCCCCGTTGAAGTCACACTGATCGCACAGCTCGGCATCGGTGCCGGAGACGCGCTGGTGGCTGATGCCAGCCAGCGTCAGCGCCACCACCCCGCCTTCATCGATGCACTCGATGAGCCCTCTGCACGGCTCGGTGGCATGCATCTGCAGTACGGCGATGCGTCCTCGCTGTACAGTTTCATGGTCGGCGAAGGCGGACATCCGTTCCATCGCCACGCCGGCCCACGCATGTTCACCGCCATCGCCGGCAGCGCAGGCGCTGAGCTGCGTTTCGCGATGGCCTCCGATGCACAGCTCGCAATCGATCCCGTCGCGCTCCTGCGCTCGCTGCGTCGCGTCCAGATCCCACCGGACTGCCTTTTCACCGTTCGATTTGGCGGAGGTACCTGGCACCAGTTTGTATCGAACCATCCTGGCCACCCTGCCCTGTTCGCACTGTCTTGCCACAGCAACGAACTGGCCGGTGCGATGAGCGCCGAAACAAGAGCGCAGGTGCAATGCAACGGTGCTGATATTCCCAGCTTGACTGAGGTGCTTCCCGAGGTGCACTGGCCCACCATGGCCACGTTGGCGGCCACCCCGCTGCTGCGTCTCTCGCTGCAGGCCGCACCTCCCAGCCTGTGCGCGTCCCTGTGCGCCCGTACCCGGGCGTTGCTCGGCCCGCTGCGACGGATCAATCTGCGTCCACTGCGTGGCTTCGTCGAACGTGCCCCCCTTCCATTTACCCTCGAGTCCCGCGCGCCCAGCGATGACGGACTGCTGGGTAAAGCACTGCAGTCCAGCAACTACCATGATCTGACGGTGCTCCGGCTGGACGGTGCTCAATTGCAGCAGCCACCTGTTTCGCAGTTGCTGGCAAACGTGCTGGAAGGCTTCCTGTGCAACCCACCGGGCGGCGTCAGCCAGCTGATGGCGGTGCGCAACTGGCTGGTGGCTCCCTTGGGGCTGCGCACCGCGCGGCTGGGCTGCCCGGTCTCGTCGCTGGCATGCAGCGATCACACGCAGCTCTTTGCGGGCCGCTATCCCGTGTTGGATTCACAGGTCGATGCACATGGCCGCTATGCCGAAGTACTGCTGGGCGCCGACGATCGCCACCTGCGCTTCCGCAGCAGTGTCCGCGTGCAGCGGCATACCGACGGCCGCATCGATATCAGCCTTGGCACGCGTGTGCAGACCCGCAACATCTTCGGGCGTGTCTACATGGCGTTGATCGATGGCGTGCACCGGCATTACATCGCCCCTGCACTGCTGCGGCGCGCAGTCGAACATGCGCTCGCGCCCGAACTGGCGGTTCCCGGTGCCTGGACCGGTGAAGCCTCGCTTCGCTGAGTCCATAGAAGGCGGGATGAAACGCCATTGTCGTGTTCCGCAAACTGCCGAGGGGTTTACTGTCCGAACTCAACGCGCGTAGCGGAACACCAGATCGTCCGGATCGACGCGCACCGCGTCCGCATCCAGCACCCCGCCCAGCCGCCGGGCCACGGCCTGCGACGCGAGGTTGTCCGGCGCCATGTAGCTCACCAGCGTCGGCAACTGCAGCGATGTGAACGCCCAGTCGCGCAGGGCGGCCGCGGCCTCGCTGGCGAAGCCCTGCCCTTCGTGGCCGTCGTACAACAGCCAGCCCAGTTCCTTTTCCGGAAACAACGGGCCGTGATTGATGCCGACCTGTCCAATGCAGGCGCCGCTGTCGCTCCGTTCGATCATCAGCGCGCCGTGGCCGAACAAGGGCCAGCTGGCCAGGTCGTGACAGAACTGTCCCCAGGCCGCGACCTCACCAAATGGACCGCCCATGCCGCGCGCACGGGGCGATGCAAGAAAGCTCGCATAGGTGTTGAAATCATCCAGCCGCTGCGGGCGCAGGCGCAACCGTGCGGTATGCAGCGTGGGAATCTCCAGCATCGCCACGGCCGATCTCACTGCACAGCCACACGACCATCACCGCGGCGCCGCAGCGACGGAGGGCGTGGCGCATCGGCGTCGGTGCGCGCCAGCACGGACGCCGGCTGCGCGCTGGCCAAGGCGGGATCGACGGACATGGCGGGCTCCTGCAGTGTCAGGCTGCAAGTCTAGGCCGCGCCCTGTGCGATGCAGATGAAGTGCGGCGCAAGGCGGCATGCTGCCCCTGATGTACCGCCATGACCGGCGTCGCCAGCGCCGTGGCACTCAGCGTGCACCGGCAATCCCTACCCGATCGCGTCCCTGCGCCTTGGCCCGATACATGGCGGCATCGGCAGCACGCAGCAGGGAACGCCAGCCCAGTGCATCGGTACTGCCCTCGGCCACACCGAAACTGGCAGTGACACGCAACACGTTGCCATTGCCCAGCACGATATCCGACTGCTGCAGTGCGACGCGCAGCGATTCGGCCAACCGGCCACCCGCGCCGAGATCCCCATCCGCCACCAGCACAAGGAACTCCTCGCCACCGTAGCGGGCGATGCTGTCGGTGTGCCGCAGGTACCTGCGCAGCAGCTGCGCAACCTGCACCAGTACCTCGTCGCCTGCGGCGTGGCCATGGCCGTCGTTGATTGCCTTGAAATGATCGACGTCGAGCAGGATCACCACCGCCATGCCGTTGCCTGCGGCGTGCCGCTGCTGCACGTGTTCGTCCAGCGCGCGCCGATTGAGCAACCCGGTCAGCGCATCGGTGCCGGCCAGCTGGCGCAGTTCGCTGGTCAGTGCGGAACGCTCACGTGAGGTCTCGCGCAGCACTTCAATCGCGTCGAACAGCCGCTGCATCTCTGCCAATGGATGAGTGACGTGCTGCGCGGGGCCCGGCGCGTCGGACGCGATCTGCACCACCTGTTCCTGTGCCTGCAGCAGCGGGCGGAGGATCTGCCGGTGGGCGATGCGCAGGGCCACGCCCAGCACCGCCAGCGTGCCCAATGCGGTGGCCCACAACACGGCCAGCCGCGTGGCCTCGCGATTCCGCGCCTCTTCGAAGCGCTCGATGGACACGCTCAGGTAGCCGTCGCGCAGCGCCTCCAGCGACTGCAGCGTCGGAACGTAGCGCGCCGTGAACTCCGCGGTGTTCCACGGCGGAGGCCGTCCACGGCGACCTTCCTCGATCAGCTGTTCGATCATCGGCAGCGACTCGGCGAAGAACTGCCGGCGTGCCATGTCCCAGTGCCAGGAAAGCTCAGGATCACTGCGGAACACCGACTCGTGACTGGCTGCCAGCCGCCACAGCTCGAGCAGGCGGCCCTCGGTCTGCTGCGCCGCGCGTACCTGCCGGACGCGCCAGGCCCCGGGAACCGCCACCGGCGCCATCACATTCGACGCCAGTCGGCCGCCATGCTCGCGCAGGTCCATCAGGATCTGGCCCTGGATCGCCGGAATCGCCGCTTCGAGGCCGGTGGCCACCAGCACGTTGATCTGCGCCGAACCCAGGCGATGCAGGCGATCGGTCACCATGAACATGCTGTTGATCGCATGCTCCACGTCATCGACCGTCCGCGCGGCTGCGGGCTTTGCCACGACCCGGTCCACCGCCGCGCGCGCCTGGCGGAGCTGATGCTGGGCCTCGAACAGGGTACGGCGCTCGTCAGGCAGGGAGGGCCCGGCCAGGATCACGGCATCCATCTGCGTCATCGCCATGTCGACCCGCCTTCGCGCCTGTGACAGCCCTCCCGCCAGCCGCGCGCGTTCGTCGGTGTCGGCGCAATCGCTGCCGAGCAGGCTGTTGGCAGGCCCGCGCTCGGCCGAGGCCAGATTGGCCAGATCAAAGGTCTGTCGCAACCGGTGCAGGCTGACGAGGTTGTCTTCCGCTGCGGTGTAGCGCAGCGTGCCCTGGACCAGGGCGATGACCATCAAGGGCAGCGTGCAGACCACGAACAGCCCGGCCAGGATCCAGACCCAGGTCCGTAACCCGATCGGCGACACCTTGCGGGCCATTCACCATTCCCCTGAAGTGCGGACCACTGTAGCTTCCGGCTGGCGGCACCCACAAGCGCCCACCGTGGCCCTGCAGTGGCGCCCGCTGGCACCGGCAACTGTCAGATCCAGCGCTGGTCCACCAGTTCCCGTTTCACATAGGCATAGAACACCGGCGCAGCGACCAGCCCCGGCAGGCCGAAGGCGGCTTCCATCACCAGCATCGACAGCAGCAGTTCCCACGCACGGGCCTGGATCTCGCCACCGACGATGCGGGCATTGAGGAAGTACTCGAGTTTGTGGATCACCACCAGGTACAGCAGCGCCACCACCGCCACGTAGAACGATACCGACAGGGCAACGATGGTGATGACGGTATTGGAGATGATGTTGCCCACCACGGGCAGCAGGCCGGCGATGAACGTGATCAGTACCAGCGTCTTCGACAGGGGCAGGTGCACGCCGAACAGCGGCAGCACCCCCAGCAGGAAAATCGCGGTGAACACGGTATTGAGCAGGGAGATCTTCACCTGCGCGAACACCACCTGGCGGAATGCGGTCGCCAGGCGGCCGGTACGGCCGATCAGTTCCTGCGCCAGCGGCCCCATCGTCGGCAACGGAAGCTCGTCGTACAGCGCGATCATCGCCCCGAGCACCATACCGATCAGCACGCGCACGCCGATCTGCACCGCCGACGTGCCGGCGACGCCCAGTTGCCGTTGGTGCTCTGCCGCCCACTCGTTCAATGCCGCACGCAGTGCCGGCATGTCCTCGGGAATATAGGGCTGCAGCAGCGCCGGCACCTGGTGACGCGAGGTGTTGAGGATGTCCATCAGGCGCGCCAGCAGCGCATCCGGCCCGCCGGTTTCGGTGCGGAAGAAGGACGCCACGCCGATGCCGGCCAGCACGAGCACGCCGATGATGACGGCCGAAAGCACGATCACCGCGATCGCACGCGCGCGCCCGGGCGGCAGGCGCCCCTCCACTGTCGACGCCAGCAGGTGGGTCAACTGGAACACCAGCAGGCCCGACAGCAGCGTCACCACCAGGCCCAGCTTCAGTACCAGCCACATCCCCAGCAGCATCAATGACCAGGCCGCGATCCTTGCAACGGGAGGCCGGGGCTGGGCAACGAGGGCGTCTTGCATGGCATGAGTCCGGGCGGGGTGGCCCATGGTAGTGGAACGCTCCGGACACGGAAATGAATGGAGTTGGGGCCAGCGCTTGCGATCACAGGCAATGAAACGTCCCCGGCAGGCGCAGGCCTGCCGGGGTTCCTGCCTGCTGCCTTCACCTGTGCCCGGGCGACGCTGTCGAGCCACGCAGCATCAGACTGAAGTCCAGCGTCTGCTGAAGCGGGACATCGACACCTTCGATGATGGCGAGCAGCAGTTTGACTGCGCGGTCGCCGATCTCCCGCATGGGCTGCCGGATGGTCGTCAACGGCGGCGTGAGGTAACGCGACGACGCCAGGTCGTCGAAACCGACGATGGACAGCTCCTCGGGCACGCGGACGCCCAGTTCCCGGCAGGCCGCCAGGGTTCCCAGTGCCATCTGGTCACTGAAGCAGAAGATCGCGGTCGGCGCCGATGCGGCGGCCAGCAGTGCCGTCGCCGCCGCATGGCCGGATTCGACGGAGAAGTCACCCGGCACAACACTCAACTGGCGCAGTCGGCCGCGCGCCCTGCCCGCCGCCCGTGCCCCTTCCAGCCGCTGCTGGTGCAGGGGGTTGTCGGGGGGGCCGCCCACCAAGGCGATCCGCTCATGTCCCAGTCCGTACAGGTGCTCCATCACCGCACGCGCGGCGGCAGCGTTGTCGATGTGAACACTGGGGAGGCCCAGCGCAGGGTCGAATTCACAGCCGTTGACCACCGGCGCGGCGGCGCCCTGCTGCTCAACGATCGCGCGCGCGGTAGGCGGCAGGCGATGGCCCAGCACGATCAGGCCATCGGCCTCGTTGCGACGGAGCATCTGCGCATAGCGCTCCTCGCGGTCGGGTCGATGCTGGGTGTCGCCCAGCAGGACGGCGTAGCCGACGGCCTGGGCCGCGTCTTCGGCACCCTGCAGGATCTGTGCGAAGAACGGGTTGGCAATGTCCGGCACGGTCACCAGGATCTTGCCGCTGCGCTGCGTCTTCAGCGTGCGGGCGACCGTGTTGGGCACATAGCCCAGCGCGGCGGCGGCCTGTTCGATGCGCGTGCGCGTCGCCGGCAGCACCTTGTCCGGCCGGGACAGCGCCCGCGACACCGTACCGGCGGAGACGCCGACGTGCTTGGCGATGTCGTAGATGGTGGCCATGGCGTCAGTTCTTGTTTCCGCTGTGCAGTGCACAACAGGGTTTGCGGGAGACCCTGCTAGGGTAATGCAATCGATTGCATCGCGGGCGAACCACGTTGAAGACGCTCAAGGGTCCGGCGCTGTTCCTGGCGCAGTTCATCAGCGAAACACCTCCTTTTGATCGGCTGGACACGCTGGCCGGCTGGGCTGCGGGCCTGGGCTATTGTGGCGTACAAGTGCCGACGAACGCGCCGCATCTGTTCGATCTGGCCGAGGCCGCGCGCAGCCAGGCGTACTGCGACGACATCAGCGGCATGCTGGCCGACCATGGCCTGCAGATCACCGAGCTGTCCACCCATCTGCAGGGACAGCTGGTCGCCGTCCACCCCGCCTACGACAGCCTGTTCGACGGCTTCGCGCCGGTTGACAAGCGCGGCAACCCCGCCGCGCGCCAAGCCTGGGCGGTGGAACAGTTGAAGCTGGCCGCCCGCGCCAGCCAACGCCTGGGATTGACCGCGCATGCCACGTTCTCCGGCGCGCTGGCCTGGCCCTACTTCTATCCCTGGCCGCAACGCCCACCGGGACTGGTGGAAGAAGCCTTCGCCGAACTCGGCCGGCGCTGGCGTCCCATCCTGGAGGCGTTCGACGCCAGCGGCGTGGACCTGTGCTTCGAGATCCACCCGGGCGAGGATCTGCACGACGGTGCCACCTTCGAGCGCTTCCTCGATGTGGTGGACCACCACCCACGCGCGAAGATGCTGTACGACCCCAGCCACCTGCTGCTGCAGCAGATCGACTACCTGGGCTTCATCGACCGGTATCACGATCGCATTGGCATCTTCCACGTCAAGGACGCGGAATTCCGGCCCAGCGCGCGCAGCGGCGTCTATGGCGGCTACCAGGACTGGATCGACCGGCCGGGGCGCTTCCGCTCGCTCGGCGACGGCCAGATCGACTTCAAGGCGATCTTCTCCCGGTTCGCGCAGTACGATTTCCCGGGCTGGGCGGTCGTGGAGTGGGAGTGCTGCCTGAAGCACCCGGAGGACGGCGCACGCGAGGGAGCCGCCTTCGTCCGTGACCACATCATCCGCGTGACCGAACATGCCTTCGACGACTTCGCCGGCAGCGGCACGCCGCCGGAATCACTGCGCCGCATGCTGGGACTCTGAGCCACTACCGCCCCGGGAGGGCAAGCCATGACGCACGCCATGTCGCGCTTGGGCGCGATGATGTTCCTGCAGTTCTTCATCTGGGGCGCGTGGTTCGTGACCCTGGGGACGTATCTGGTGCAGGGCCCGCTGCAGGCCAGCGCCAGCCAGGTGGCCACCGCCTTCCTCAGCCAGTCCATCGGTGCCATCGTCGCCCCGTTCCTGGTCGGCCTGATAGCCGATCGCTACTTTGCGGCGCAGCGCATTCTCGGGGTGCTGCACCTGGCCGGTGCGGCGCTGATGTGGTTCGCATCCACGGCGACGGACTTCAACACGTTCTTCGCTTGTGTCATGGGTTACATGCTGCTGTTCATGCCGACGCTGGCCCTGGCCAACAGCGTGGCGATGCGCCATATGCAGTCGCCTGAGAAGCAGTTCCCGCTGGTGCGCGTGGCCGGCAGTGTCGGCTGGATCGTGGCCGGCGTGCTGATCGGCTGGCTGGGCTGGGAGCAGGCGCATCGGCTCGAACTGACCTTCCGCATGGCGGCGATGGCGTCGCTGGCCCTGGGTCTGTATGCCTTTACCCTGCCGCACACACCGCCGCTGGCCAGGCAGCGCGATGCGGGACTGGGGCAGATCCTGGGCCTGGACTCGCTGCGGCTGCTGAAGTCGCGCTCCTACCTGGTGTTCTTCCTCGCCTCCATCGCCATCTGCATTCCGTTGGCGTTCTACTACAACTTCACCAATCCGTATCTCAACGACCTCGGCGTGCGTGGCGCAGCCGGCCTGCAGTCGCTGGGCCAGGTTTCGGAAGTGATGCTGATGCTGGCCATGCCGTTCCTGTTCGTCCGCCTGGGGGTCAAGACGATGCTGGCGGTGGGCATGGCCGCGTGGGTGGTGCGCTATGTCATGTTCGCCTTCGGCGATGCGGGCGGTGCGTTCTCCCTGCTGGTGATCGGCATCGTGCTGCACGGCATCTGCTACGACTTCTTCTTCGTCACCGGCCAGATCTATACCGACGCACACGCCGGCCCCGACGCGCGCAGCAGCGCGCAGGGCTTCATCACCCTGGCGACGTACGGCGTAGGCATGCTGATCGGCACGTTCCTGTCCGGTGCGGTGGTGGAGCACTTCACCACGGCGGCGGGTCCGGACTGGCAGCAGATCTGGCTGTTCCCGGCCGGCGTCGCACTGGTGGTGCTGATCGCCTTCCTGCTGCTGTTCCGCGACCGCCCCGCTGTCGCGCCCGCTCCCACCGCACCCTGAGGAACCCATCGGATGTCCAAGCTTGGAATCGCCATCGTCGGCACGGGCATGATCGGTGCGGTGCATCGCCGCGCGGCACTGCTGGCCGGGGCCGAGGTCCGCGGCGTGGCGGCCTCTTCCCCGCAGCGCGCACAGGAGGTGGCGCAGGCGTGGAACGTCGCGCATGCCTACCGCGATATCGAGGAGGTGGTCAGCGATCCGCAGGTGCAGGTCGTGCATGTGTGCACGCCCAACCATCTGCACCGCGCCATGGCGCAGGCCGCGCTGGAAGCCGGCAAGCACGTGATCTGCGAGAAGCCGCTGGCCACCACCCTGGAAGACGCCCAGGCATTGGCCGCGTTGGCCGCCAGGACCGGTCTGGTCGCTACGGTCCCCTTCGTCTACCGCTATCACCCGGTGGTCCGCGAGGCACGCGCACGCATCGCGCAGGGCGAGCTGGGGCCACTGCACCTGATCCACGGCAGCTACCTGCAGGACTGGCTGCTGGATCCGGCCAGCAACAACTGGCGTGTCGACCCCTCGCTGGGCGGCACCTCGCGCGTGTTCGCCGATATCGGCTCGCACTGGTGCGACCTTGTGGAATGGGTCAGCGGCGAACGCTTCGCCGAGGTCAGTGCCGCGTTCGCCACCGTCATCGCCGAGCGCGGCGCGGTCACCGGGAAGAGCTTCACCACGCCGGCCGCCGGCGGCACGACGCAGGCTGTTTCCAGCGAGGATGTGGCCACGGCGATGTTGCGCACGAGTGCGGGTACGCTCGCCTCGTTGACGGTCAGCCAGGTTTCGGCCGGACGCCACAACCGGCTGTGGTTCGAGATTGACGGCGCCAGGGCCAGCGTGGCCTTCAACCAGGAAGATGCCGAGCGGCTGTGGATCGGCCGGCCCGACCAGCGCGAGGATAGCTTCGTGCGCGGGCCCGGTGCCGGCAGCGCCGAACAACGCAGATTGTCGGTCTTGCCGGCCGGACACGCGCAGGGCTATGGCAACTGCTTCGAAGCGTTTGTCGCCGACACCTACCGTGCCATTGCAGGCGAGCAGCCGGAGGGCCTGCCCACCTTCGATGACGGCCTGCGCTCGGCGCGGATCGTCACACGCGTCATCGCATCCGCCAGGTCACGTGCCTGGACGGCCATCGATTGAATTCCCGGAGGACTGCCTGATGAACATCCGTATCCGCAGGACCGCAAGCCTTGCACTGCTGCTACTCGTTGCCCTGCCCGCCTTCGCGCGCGATGCCACCGACCTGCACACGCCCATCGCGGTGCAGATGTACACGTTGCGCAATGCCGGCTCGCTCGACCAGCAGCTGAAGATCGTCCACGACGCCGGCGTGCGCGCCGTGGAAACAGTCGGTACGCAGAATGTCAGCGCTGCCGAACTCAAGCAGCTGCTCGACAAGTATTCGATCAAGGCGATTTCCTCGCACACGCAGCTGGCCGATCTGCGCAGTGACCTGGATGGCGTGGTCGCCTTCAACCGGGCCATCGGCAACACCACGCTGGTAGTGCCCTATCTGGCCGAGAAAGACCGCCCCACCGACGCTGCCGGCTGGACGGCGCTGGGCAAGGAACTGGGCCAGCTCTCGAAGCAGGCCCGTGCCAAGGGCATGCGCCTGGCCTATCACAACCACGACTTCGAGCTGGTCGACTTCAATGGCACGACCGGACTGGAACTGCTGTTCGCCGCGGCCGGCCCCGATCTGCAGACCGAGCTGGACCTGGCCTGGGTCGCACGGGCCGGCCATGACCCGGTGGTGATGCTGGGCAGATTCAAAGGCCGCCTGTTCGCGGTGCACGCCAAGGACAATGCCCCGAAGGGCCAGGCTGAGGATGAAGGCGGCTTCGCCGCCGTGGGCCAGGGCGTCCTGGACTGGAAAGCGATCCTGCCCGCCGCCGCCACGGCCGGCGTGCAGTGGTACATCCTCGAGCATGACCAACCCCGCGATCCAGCCACCGTCATCCGCACCGGTGCGGACTATCTGCGTGAACACCTGACTGCCCGCGTGCCTGCCGGTGCACAGCGCTAGCCCGCGAAGGAGCCTTGCTTGAAAACGATTCTGAAAGTGACTGTCGCGCTGTGCGGCACCCTGCTGGCCGCTGCGGCGTGGTGCAAGGAAGACCCTGCTGCCGGAGCGCAGCTCTACGCAACGCACTGCGTGGCCTGCCACGGTGCGGAGCGCGCCGGCGTGCCACCGACGTTCCCTGCGCTCACCGACGTCAGCAAACGGCTTCAGCCTGCGCAGATCAAGGACAAGATCAAGCAGGGCGGCGGCTTGATGCCACCCTTCCCGCAGCTGTCGCAGCAGGAGATCGACAACATCGCCAGCTACCTGGCGAAGTAGGCATGAGGGTGCGCTACAGCTCGCGCACCCAGATGTTGCGGTAGCTCACCCTGGCGTCGTGCTCCTGCAGGTACAGCGGCGCACAGGCATGTGGCGCGTAGGAAGGCGCGCCGATGTACTCGGTCTTGCCCGCCAGCACCGTGTCGTCCTGCACCAGCACACCGTTGTGCAGCACGGTGATGCGGGCCGGCGAGGTGAGCCCGCCGCCTGCCGAGAAGCGCGGGGCCTTCCAGATGATGTCGTAGGCCTGCCACTCGCCGGGCGCACGCGAGGCATTCACCAACGGAATGGCCTGCTTGTACATCGATCCGGCCTGGCCGTTGGCATAGGTCGGGTTGTTGTAGCTGTCGAGCACCTGCAGTTCGTACACCTCCTGCAGGAAGATGCCACTGTTGCCGCGGTGCTGGCCGTCAAATCCGGCGGTCGCGGTGGGCGTGCGCCACTCGACATGCAGCTGGACATCGCAGAAGCGCTGCCTGGTGCGGATGCCCTTGCTGCCGGGCACCACGGTCAGCGCGCCATCGGCAACGGTCCAGGGCACGGGTCCGCCCTGCTCCGACTCCCAGCGCGACAGATCCTTGCCATCGAACAGCACGATCGCATCGGAGGGCGCGCGGCCCGGCGGCGTCGCCACGACCGCGGGAACGGGCGTCCACACCTCGGTCTTCGCCGGATCGCGCGCAGGGTCGCCGCCGTCCTGCGCGAACACGGGTGCGGTGCCCAGCAGGCAGGCCACTGTCAGGAGAGGTCGGTTCATTTTGCTTCCGGATCAAGGTGGAGGGTCGAGGCGTGGAGGTCCATCAGCTGGTCCCCCACGCCGGCGTGCCGGGCGTATAGGCAAGATCGCCGTCATAGCGACCCGGCACCGCAACGTACTTCAGCACTTCGGTCGCACCGACCTTCGAGGTGAAGAAGCCGAAGATGACCAGCTGCTTGATCATCGTGAAGTAGTGCGGCGCAGCCTCCCCCTCTTCGGCGGTACCGGTCTCGGTGACCTCGACGACGTGCGCCCGGGCTTCCGCATCCAGGGTGCGCAACAGTTCGCTGCGGGCCTGCGAGGGAAGCGACACGAAGCGGCCACCGGCACGCTTGTCGATATCGACCAGGCCGGCGCGGAAAATCGCCTGCTGTCGGGGGGTGTAGCAATCGGTGACGAACAGCGCCATGAACGGGCCCGCGCCGGCATCCTTCGCGCCCGGCGTTGTGGTTCGCGGCAGGACGGTTTCAGCGATCTCGTCCAGCATGCTGATGTCAGCGGCAGAGAACGCGGCCTTCGATCCTGTCGTCGCGCTCTGCCCTGCGGCCAGTGCGGGCAGGCCCACCATGGCCGCGCCGGTGGCGGCGACGATCATCTTCAACAGTTCGCGACGGTCCATCACAGATTCCCCGCTTTCAGTTCGCGTACGGCATGGTCGGCGGCCCGGGCCGTCAGCGCCATGTACGTCAGCGATGGGTTCACGCAGGCGCTGGAGGTCATGCAGGCGCCATCGGTCACATAGACATTCGGCGCATCCCAGACCTGGTTGTGCTGGTTGAGCACGGAGCTTCTGCGATCGCGCCCCATGCGGGCCGTGCCCATTTCATGGATGCCCTTGCCCGGGGCGTAGTCGTTGTCGTGCATCTCCACGTCCTTGACGCCGGCTGCCTCCAGCATCTCGGCAGCGTCGGCCGCCATGTCCTTGCGCATCGCCAGTTCATTCGAGCGCATCGAGACGTCCATCGCCAGCACCGGCAGCCCCCACTTGTCCTTGCGCTGCGGATCCAGGCGGATCGTGTTGTCGTGGTGCGGCAGCATCTCGCCGAATCCGGTCATGCCGATGCGCCAGTCGCCCGGCAGGGTCAGCGCCTCCTTCAGGTCGGCACCGATGTTCAGCTCGGCGATCTCGCGCGACCACCCGGTGCGGCTGGCACCGCCCTGGTAGCCGAATCCGCGCAGGTAGCTGCGCTTGTCCGCAGCGACGTTGCGGAAGCGCGGAATGTAGAAGCCGCAGGGGCGGCGACCGAAGTAGTACTTGTCGTCGTAACCCTCGACCCGGCCGGAGGCACCGGCACCAAAATGATGGTCCATCACGTTGTGCCCCAGCTCGCCGGATGACGACCCCAGACCGCCCTCCCACACATCGGTGGCCGAGTTCATCAGCATCCAGGTCGAGTTGAAGGAGGATGCGTTGAGGAAAATGACCTTGGCCGTGTACTGATAGGTCAGCCCGGTCTCGGCATCGATGACCTCCACACCGCGCGCGCGCTTGCGGTCCTTGTCGTACAGCACTTCCTTGACGATCGAGAAGGGCCGCAATGTCAGATTGCCCGTTTTCATCGCCGCCGGCAGCGTCGCCGCCTGGGTCGAGAAGTAAGCACCGAAGGGACAGCCCAGGATGCACTTGTTGCGGTACTGGCAGTTGACGCGCCCCTGCTCGGGCATGGGCTGGGTGATGTTGGCGGTACGCGAGTGGATCATGTGCCGCGTTCCGCCAAACGCCTTCCTGATCCGCGCGGCCACATCCTTCTCGACGATGTTCAGCGGGATCGGTGGCAGAAATTCACCGTCCGGCAGCACGTCCAGTCCCTCGCGCGTACCGGCGATACCGGCGAACTTCTCCACATGGTCGTACCAGGGTGCGATGTCGGCGTAGCGGATCGGCCAGTCAGTAGCAATGCCGTCCTTGAGGTTGGCTTCGAAATCCAGATCGGAGAAGCGGTAGCTCTGCCGCCCCCACATCAGCGAACGGCCGCCTACGTGGTAGCCACGGAACCAGTCGAAGCGCTTGGTCTCGGTGTACGGTGACTCCTGCTCATTGGCCCACATCCCTTCCAGGTTCTCGGCCAGGCCGTAGTCGCGCATCAATACGGGGAAGGCGGCCTTCATCGCCTGTGTCGGCCGGTTGCGGTGCGGGAAATCCCACGCCTCCTTCATCGCATTGACGTAGTCCTTGACGTGCTCGATGTTGCGCCCGCGTTCCAGCATCAGGACCTTCAGGCCCTTCTCGGTCAGTTCCTTCGCCGCCCAACCGCCACTGATTCCCGAGCCAACAACGATGGCGTCGTAATGATTGTCTGCCATGGGTCTACTTCACCTGGGTGGATATCGTTTCAGACGTCGCAGAGGCGGATCGCCTCGCGCAGCGAGCCGACGGGATCGGGTGCCGCAGGCATGAACTCCTGCGCCAGATACCCCTCGAAGCCGGTGTCGCGGATCGCGCGACAGATGGCCGGATAATGCAGTTCCTGCTGGTCACCGATCTCGTGCCGGCCTGGCACACCTGCGGTGTGGTAGTGCTTGAAGAAGCGGTGATGCCTGCCGATGGTGGCGATGATGTCGCCCTCCATGATCTGCATGTGATAGATGTCGTACAGCAGGCCGAAATTGTCCGATCCGAGCCGCTGGCACAGCTCGACGCCCCATGCGGAGTGATCGCACAGGTAATCGGGATGATCGACCCTGGAGTTCAGCAGCTCCATCACCAGCACGACACCACGCTTCTCGGCATGGCCGAGGATGCGCTTCAGCCCGGCTTCGGCATTCTCCAGGCCTTCCCGCGGATCCATGCCGTCACGATTGCCGGAGAAGCAGATGAGGTTGCGGTAGCCGGCATCGGCCACCAGATCGATGTGCCGCGCGTAGCGCTCCACCAGTGCATCGTGATACTGGCGGCCGGCAAAGCCTTGGGTCAGGCTGATCTCGGCGCCGTTGCACATGGAGCTGTAGACGCCATGCGCCTTCAGTGTGGGCCAGTCCGCCGGCCCCACCAGATCGATGGCGGCGAAGCCGATATCCTTCACCGTCTGGCAGAGCTGGGCGACCGACTGCTGCGGGAACGTCCAGCGGGCGACGGAATGCTTCAGGTTGCCCTTGAGTGGGGCCTGGGCGGCGAACGAGGGCAGCGCGGCTGTCGCAGCCAGGCCAAGGCCGCCAGCGAACGCCATGCGCAACGCATCGCGCCGCGTAAGCCTCGATGCCGGTCCCATCGAATGGATGGACATCCATCTGCCGGCCTCCCAACCGGTATCAAACGCAACGATTCACAGCAATGCAATCGATTGCACCATAAGGGAGGAATTCTTTTTTTTGCAAGACGCGGTGCACGAAAAACCATGCTGCGCGGCACAACGCCGGCCTGCCGTGGAAAAAAGAAAAGCCCCGCATCGGCGGGGCTTTCTGTTTCCTGCGGACGCGCGTCCGATCAGAACGGAATGTCGTCGTCAGCAAAATCGTCCATCGGCGGCGCCGACTGCTGCGGCTGCGGGCGCTGGTTGCCGCCCTGGTTGCCGTAACCGCCACCCTGGTTGCCGCCCTGGTTGCCATAGCCACCGCCCTGTCCACCACGCTGGCCACCACCGCCGTACTCCTGGCGCGGTGCCTGCTGGCGCTGCGGACGATCACCGCCGTAGTTGCCGCCACCACCGCCACCGCCTTCACCGCGGCCGCCCAGCATCTGCATCTCATCGGCGACGATATCGGTGGAGTACTTCTCCACGCCGTCCTGGCCGGTGTACTTGTCGTAACGCAGGCTGCCTTCGACGTAGACCGAGCTGCCCTTGCGCAGGTACTCGCCGGCGATCTCACCGAGCTTGCCGAAGAACACCACGCGGTGCCATTCGGTGCGTTCCTGCTGGTTGCCATCCTTGTCCTTGCGGACGCTGGTGGTGGCCAGGCTGATGCGGGTGATCGCCATGCCGCTCTGGGTGTACTTCACGTCCGGGTCGTTGCCGAGATTGCCGACCAGGATGACTTTATTGATGCCGCGCGCCATAGGTACCTTCGTCCGTTGTCCAGGGGCAGTCGACCAGTGATAGCACAGCCCCGGCCGGGGGTGCAGGACACTGGGCCGCCCCCGATGAATTTGGGGGAATGCAAGAACACCGCATCTTAGCACTGCCGCCGCTCCGTGCCCGGCCAGAAGCGACGAAAGACACCGAAAGATCCTACTGAAATCCTTGTAAGGCAATGACTTAGCCATCCGGGCCGGAGCTCCCGGCGCGGCCGGCCGCAGTGACGGCCGGCGCTGCGATGGCGCCCCCATGGCATCATGCCGGGGCACCTACTCATTCGTTCGCGCGCTTCCCCCATGACCATCAAAGGCAAAGCCACCTCCCTGGACATCGCCCATCTGGCCGGCGTCTCCCAGCCGACGGTGTCGCGGGCCCTGCGCGGCAGCCCGATGGTCAATGCGGAGACCCGAGAACGCATCCTGCGCATCGCCCGCGAGCTGAACTACAAGGTGGACAAGAACGCCTCCAGCCTGCGCCTGCGCAATGCCGGCACGCTGGCCCTGCTGTTCTTCGAGGACCCGACCAACGACGATTCGCTGATCAACCCGTTCTTCCACTCCATGCTGGGTTCGATCACCCGCGCCTGCGCGTTGCACGGGCAGGATCTGCTGGTGTCGTTCCAGCAGCTGTCGACCGACTGGCAGGCCGACTACGAGGACAGCAACAAGGCCGACGGCATCATCCTGCTGGGCTATGGCGACTACCACGAATCGCGCGACCGCCTGCAGCGGCTGGTCGAACAGGGCACCCACTTCGTGCGCTGGGGTGCGGCCCTGCCCGGCCAGCCCGGGGTATCGATCGGCAGCGACAACTTCCAGGGCGGGCACGACATCACCACCCATCTTCTGCAGCAGGGCTGTCGGCGCATTGCCTTCCTCGGCCACGCCTCCAGCCATTACCCGGAATTCGAGGAGCGCTACCGCGGTCACGTGGCAGCCCTGCGCGATCACGGGCTGCATGCCGAACCGGCCCTGCAGCACGATGCCATCACCACCGAAGCGTCCGGCCAGGAAGCCTGCCAGGCGCTGCTGGCGCGAGGCGAACCGATCGATGCGATCTGCGCCGCCAGCGACCTGATCGCCATCGGTGCGATCCGTGCACTGCGCGAGGCCGGGCTGCGGGTGCCGCAGGACGTGGCGGTCACCGGGTTCGATGACATCCCGCTGGCGGCCTCGGTATCCCCTGCGCTGACCACGGTGCAGCAGGACACCAAGCAGGCCGGGCAACTGCTGGTGGAACGGCTGCTGGCCTCGATCAGCCGGCAGCCGGTGGAGAGCCAGAGCATCCCGGTGAAGCTGGTGGTGCGGGAATCATCGCTGCGCGGCTGAAACAGCGGACGTGATCGGACGGGACTACGCAGTGAACCCGGCCTGCGGGCACCGGACCGGGTGCCGCAAGGCCCGCAGGTGGACGGCCCCGTCGGGTGGCCTCAGCCCTGGGCGAAGTCCTTCAGGATCTCGCCGACGCCACTGGGCGAAATCTCGAAGCCCAGCGAGGTACCCGGGTTGATCACCACGCCGTAGCCCCCCGGCACGCGGCGCAGCACGTCCAGCATCAGCCAGCGGATCTGGTGTTCGGCCTGCTGGCTGTAGATGCCCACCCGCGATGGATCGGTGAACACGGCCACGTGCAGCGTGCCCTGCTTGTCGAACAGCAGTGGGTCGAAGCCGCTGCCGTCGGGGGTGACCAGGCTGCCCGTCAGCAGCAGCACCTCGGAGGCGACGAAGGCCTCCATGAAGGCGCGGATCGGCACCGCCCCGTCCATCGCCGCCTTCAGCAGGGTTTCGATCGGGGTCTGCGGGGCGAGGTCGGACATGGCGGTACGGCGCGGCGTGAGGGGTGCCTATTGTAGGGTCGAGCCTGCTCGAAGAGCGTGCCAACCAAGGTTGGCACCTACCAGAGCGGGAGTGCCAACCGAGGTTGGCACCCACCAGAGCGGTAGCGCCGGGCCATGCCCGGCGGCGCCCTCACCGTCCCAGACGCTGGTCCCGAGCCTTCTGGTCGGCCATCGCCCTGTCCAGCTCTGCCTGCAGCGCTGGCTGCTGCACGGAGGCATCCAGCACGTACACCTTCACGCCATGCGCGGGCACTTCGGCCTTCAGGGAGGCATCCACCTGCAACGAACCGCCGTCCAGCGCGTCGCGCCAGCGGCCCGCCTGCAGGTAGCGCTCCACCTGGAAAACCGTCGCCTTGTCGCCCTTGTTCAACAGCACCAATGCGGTCTGTGCCACATCCCCCTGCTGCAGCACACGGAAGAACACCGCCTCATTGCCACGCAGGCGCTCGTTCACCTGCAGGCCGCGCTGCAGCGCCGGGGTGGCCTGGCGCAGCTGGGCGATGCGCCGCAGGGGCGCGAAGATCGGGCTCTGCGGTGCGGCATCCACCCGCGCCTGGCCGAAGTAGGCACGGTTGCCGGCATGCTCGGCACGGCCCCGCATGAAGCCGGTTTCCGAGCCGTAGTAGACCACCGGGATACCACGGGCGGTGAACAGCCAGTTGTGTGCGTCGATGAAACCGTTGTCGCTGGCCTGCAGGCGTGGCATGTCGTGGTTGTCGTAGAAGCTCATCAGCTCGTACGGATTGGCATAGGGGCCGCCGGTCAGGTGCAGCGGCTCGGCCAGCGTCTCGAAGCCCTTGCCGGCGGTACCGAAGGTCTGTTCCAGCGCGCCACGCAGCGGGAAGTCGAGCACGCTCACGTTGGCGTTGCCCGGCCAGGTGTGCTCGGCAATCCTGCTGGCGTCGTAATCGAAGGCCTCGCCGAACATGAACATGTTCGGATGCTCGGCACGGATGCGGTTCACGAACTCGTGCCACCACGGGTGCGGCAGCCAGCCGATGGTATCGATGCGCAGTGCGTCCACGCCCTGCGCGGTCCACTGCAGGTACGCGCCGACGAGGTAGTCCATCACCGCCGGGTTGTTCTGGTTGAAGTCGGACAGCTCGGCCAGGTTGCCATCGAAGATCGAGCCTTCCTTGCTGTCGACCGGGCCGATGGTGTTGTAGAACGCGTGCAGCGGGTTGTGCTTTGGATCCAGCTTCTGCGGGGGCAGGTTCTGGTGGTCGGCGATCAGCTTTCCATCCTTGTCGAAGATCTGGCCGAACTGCGGCTGCCGCGTCGGCATGGTCCAGGCCGGCGAACCGTGGTTGCCGACGATGTCCAGCACCACCTTCAGGCCGGCACCATGCAGGCCCTTGGTCAGCCCGGCAAAGTCCAGATCCTTGCTGGGCAGGTGCTCATCGAGCGTGTAGAAGTTGATGCCCCAGTAACCGTGGTAGCCGGTCTTGCCGCGGTCGGTCAGCGTGCTGGTGCAGCTGATCGGCTTGCTGCCGGTGAACGCCTCATCCGGATTGTCGACGATCGGCGTGATCCACACCGCACCGAAGCCGAGCTGACGGATGTAGTCGGCGTTGTCGAGCACGCCCCTGAAGTCGCCGCCGAGGTAGCCGATGTTGCCGTCCACCTTGTCCGGGCAGGGCACTGGAATGTCGAACGTGCGGTGGCTGCCCCCCTGATCGCGATGATCGTTGGAAGGATCACCGTTGACGAAACGATCGGTCACCACGAAGTACACGGCATCGCTGGCGAACGGTTCGAGCGTGCCCACGTAGTCCGGGCGCGATGCGGCCTGTACCGCCGTGGCGAGCAGGGCCAGCGACAGCCCCAGCGACATTCTGGAATACACATGCATCACGCACTCTCCTGATGGGCCGGCACGCGAAGCACGCACAGCCCGGCAATGAACAGACTCACTCCACCCAGCACCAGCACGTGCAGGGGATTTCCGCCCAGCCATTCGCGCAGTGCGAAGCCCAGCGCGCTGGCGGCGACCAGCTGCGGAATGACGATGAAGAAATTGAACAGGCCCATGTAGATGCCCATCTTCGCCGCCGGCACGCTGTCGGACAGCAGGGCGTACGGCAGCGACAGGATCGAGGCCCAAGCGAAGCCGACGCCAGCCATGGACAGCAGCAGCCAGGTGGGGTCCTTGATGAACATCAGCGAGATCAGGCCCAGCCCGCCGAGCCACAGGTTCACCAGGTGGCTCCAGCGCAAGCCGATGGCGCGCACCATCGGCGGGATCAGCAAGGCGGCCAGTGCGGCGAAGCCGTTATAGGCGCCGAACAGCACACCGACCCAGTTGGCACCCTCGTTGTACGCCGCCGACTGCGGGTCGGTGGAGCCGAAATGCGTGCCGGCCACCGCTGCGGTGGTGTAGATCCACATCGCAAACAACGCAAACCACGAGAAGAACTGCACCCAGGCCAACCGGCGCATGGTCACCGGCATCGCCCGCAGATCACCCACGATCGCCGCCAGCATGTGCGCCCGCGGCAGCGTACGGGCCAGCGCAAGAAGCACACCATAGCCCGCGCAGAGACCCGCCAGCACGTAGAGCATCCTGTCGCCCTGGCGCGCGGCGATCACAGCGGCCAGCAGCACGCCCGCCCCCAGCCACAACGCCACCTGCGCCCACGGTGCGGGGCCACTCGCAGCGGCGGCGGCATGGTGCGCCGGCGGCTCGGCGTCTTCGAACCCGGCCAGTTCTGCCGGTGAATACTCGCGGGTACTGACCACGGTCCAGGTGATCGCCGCCAGCAGCACTGCCGCACCGAAATAGAACGCATAGCGCACCGTATCCGGCACCTCGCCGGCAGCGGCTGTGTTGGCCACGCCGAAGTGGGCCAGGATGAATGGCAGGAAGCTGGCGACGATGGCACCGACACCGATGAAGAAGCTCTGCATCGCGTAACCGGCCGGTCGCTGGCGCGGTGCCAGCTGGTCGCCCACGAACGCCCGGAACGGCTCCATTGATACGTTGATCGAAGCATCCAGCACCCACAACGTGCCCGCCGCGATCCACAAGGCAGGTGAGTTGGGCATGACCAGCAGGGCCAGCGTGGTCAGCACCGCACCGATCATGAAGAACGGGCGACGCCGGCCCCAGCGCGTCCACGTGCGGTCGGAGAGATAACCGATCACCGGTTGCACCAGCAGGCCGGTCAACGGTGCGGCGATCCACAGCCCGGGCACCGACTCCATGTCCGCGCCAAGCGTCTCGAAGATGCGGCTGGCATTGGCGTTCTGCAGGGCAAAACCGAACTGGATGCCGAGGAAGCCGAAACACATGTTCCAGATCTGCCAGAACGACAGCTGCGGTTTGGCAGGGCGGTTCATCGTGCGTCCTCCGCCGTGGCGACCGGCGCCAGCGTCAGCGCCTTCACCTGCGCCTGGTTGAGCACGCCTTCGCGCCCGCCCTTTCCGCCGGTGTAGTGCGCGAAATGCTGCAGCGCGCTCATGTTGACGCCTTCGTCAAGCGCGACCGTGCATGGCCCCTTGGGCACAGCGAACGTTGCCGAGGTCGAGTCCTGCACGGCCACGCTGTGCGGCATCGCAACCGTATGCCGCTGCAATGGCTGGCCCGGGCACTGCAGCACCAGTTGCTTGACCGCAGCCGTGACGCCGGTGTTGATCGGCCCGTTCGGGTTGCGGTACTGCAGGCGCAGGCGCACCTGCCCGGCCTTGGCCGAGGTGAACTGCCAGCGTTCCTCGCCCTTCAGCACCTGCTGCGGACCGACGCAGAGCATCGGGCTGTGCAGCGATTCCAACGTGCCTTCGCGCCGGGTCAGGCTGAGGCAATGCTGTAGGCCATCGTCGCTGATGCGCGCCACGCCCTTGCTGTCGGTGACCGCCTTGCCGTCCTTCCACAGCACCTGATCGGCTGCCACCGGAACGTTCCAGCCCGCGCCCTTGCGCAGGGCCTGCGGCGCAACCGGCGTGGCCGGCGCACGCACGTTGGCCTCCGCAGTCGTGGCAGCGAAGCCGGTTGCTGCCGGGGCGGCGACCAGCTGCACCGTCGTGGTGCTGCCACGCGTGGTGGTTCTGCCGGCCACCAGCAGGCCATCGCCCACGTTCTGCGGGCGCTCCAGCACATAGCGCTTGCCGTTGGCTTCCAACGTGATACGGGGATGTGTGCCGAACAGTTCCGGCACCAGCGCGGCCGGCAGCTTGGGCTGCACGCGGCCATCGTCCTGCACGCCGAACACGCCTTCGGTGACCATGGCCAGATAGCCGGCCACCGACCACAGCTGGCGCTCTGAATTGACCACCGGCCCGCTCAGCGCGCCTTCGTCCACATGCACGGACTGGCTGACCAGCTCGTAGTTTTCCATGTTGGAACCGGCCAGTGCCGCCCCCTGCATCAGCGAGCGGATCTCGGCGGCGATGCGCGGCGCGTCGTCCAGCTGTCGCGCAGCACGCAGCGAATACGCACTGACGAACGGCCAGATCGCACGGTTGTGGTAGATCGGCTGCTGCGCTTCCTGTGGCCACACCACCGGGCTGCCGGCCGGCCCCATCGGGTAGTTGGCCAGCGCGCGGCGCGCCCGCGCCTCGGGCAGCACATCGGCCAGGATGCCCAGCGACAGGCCCAGCAGGTCGACCTTGGCGTAGGGCACCGGATGCGCCGCCTCACCGATGTAGCTCATGTACTGGCCCATGTCGTCGCGCCAGAAGCGCGCATCGATCCGTGCCGCCAGTTCATCGGCCCACGCCTTGTACTGCGCACGGCGATCATCGCCCCGCTGCGCGGCCATCTGCTCTGCCAGGCGCAGTGCCTGGTAGTGCAGGACGTTGGTGGACAGCGCGTAGGAATCACCGATGAAACGCACGTTCTCCCGGGTCCAGTCTGGATACGTCTGTTCACGCCAGTCGAGGAACGAGGTTTCGCCGCGATAGAGGCCCATCTGCGGGTCGAACACCATCGCCCGGTCCTGCGCCAGCGTGCCCTGCAGCGCCTGCCAGACCTGTTCGGCAAAAGCAGGATCATCCAGCAGGTGGCGTGCGGCCAGGAACCACACCACGCGGTCGCTGCTGATCGGCCAGCTGCCGCCGGAGCCGGTATCCTGCGCGACGAACAGGCCGGGCGTGCGCCCATCACGGGCAGCCGACAACTTGAACTGAAGCGACTGACGCGTGCGCTGCGGATCCAGCCGCGCCAACGCCAGGTCGGCGGCGAAGCTGACATCGCGGGTCCACACGTAGGGCCAGCGGGCGCCGGTCTGGAAGCAGTCGCATGGCACCGGCCGTCCTTCGTCAAAGGCGGGGTCGCGGATCGCATCGACCCGGTCCTGCGCCATCTCCTGCTGGGCCAGCGCGAACAGCGCGTCGAACATCACGCTTCCGGTCTGGCTGCGCATCGGCGCGGCGGCAATCGGCACAGCGCCGTTCGGCGTGTGCAGCACGAAGCTGCCCTTGGCAGCCGCTTCGGCACGCGCATGGCGGCCGTCGAATTCCAGGTCGGCCGCATGCGCGGTCGTCCCCAGCGCTGCCCCCAGGGCAGCGGTCAGGCAAATGATCTTCAGCATCGAAGCGGCAGACCGGCTTGCGCCCGTCGACCTCCCTCCCTCTCTGCACCGTTTATAGGTCCGCGCAGCCGTGACCGGCGCGCGGGCGCGGCGCCTCCCTCAAGGTGCCTTGGGCCCATGGTAGACGCGGGGCTGTCGCCTGCGTCCAGCTGCATACGTATTCATGCGCCGACGCGCCAGTACGCCCGCCGGGCTGGCTTATGGTCCGGGTCTGCCAACGGCGCCTTGGGAGGGAAAATGCCGATGTCATCGAGTGTTGTACGTGCGGTGTTCGCGCGAATCATCGGCGTTGCGCTGCTGGGCCTGGCCGCGCTGGCGCAGGCCGCCCCGCAGATCACCAGCGTCCAATCGCCCGGCGGCGTGCTCAAGGTCAGCCTGGTGCTGGACGGTGGCACCGCCCGCTACCGGGTGGAGCGCTTCGGTGAAGCCGTAGTGGAGGATTCCAGGCTTGGCTTCGAACTGCGCGATGGCCGCCTGGACCGGGATTTCATCCTGCTCGGGCAGCAACGACGCAGCGTCGATGAGACGTGGGAACAGCCGTGGGGGGAACGCCGCCTCACCCGCAACCACTTCAACGAGCTGACCGTGCAGCTGGCCGAAACCACCGGCAGCAAGCGCCGGCTGGATGTGGTGTTCCGCGTCTACGACGACGGCCTGGGCTTCCGCTATGTGTTCCCTGAGCAACCGAACCTGCGCGAAGCGATCATCGACGACGAGCTGACCGAATTCGCCATCGCGGCAGACTCCACAGCGTGGTGGATCCCCGCCGGCGAACCGATCCACTACGAGTATCTCTACCAGCGCACGCCGCTGCGCGAGATCCCGCTGGTGCACACGCCGATGACGCTGCGCAGCCGCGATGGCCTGCACGTTGCGATCCATGAGGCTGCGCTGGTGGACTACGCCGGCATGTGGCTGCGCCGCACCGACGGCCAGCGCCTGCGCGCGCAGCTCTCGCCCTCGGCCGAAGGGTGGAAGGTGCGCCGTGCCCTGCCCTTCGTCACGCCCTGGCGCACGCTGCAGATCGCCGACCGCGCCGGCGGCCTGGTCGAGTCCGACCTGATCCTCAATCTCAACGAGCCCAATGCACTGGGCGATGTGAGCTGGGTGAAGCCGGCCAAGTACCTGGGCGTGTGGTGGTCGATGCACCTGGACAACGAAAGCTGGGCGACCGGACCGAAGCATGCGGCGACCACCGCCAAGACCAGGAAGGTGATCGATTTCGCCGCCGCGCACGGCTTCCGTGGCGTCCTGGTGGAGGGCTGGAATCCCGGCTGGGACGGCATGTGGGTGGGCAATGGCTACGACTTCGACTTCACTCGCGCCACGCCCGATTTCGACATTGAAGCGCTTTCGGCATATGGACTGAAGAAGGGCGTGCACCTGATCGGCCACCATGAAACCGGCTGTGCCATCGAACACTATGAGGCGCAGCTCGACGCCGCGCTGGACCTGTATGCGCGGCTGGGCGTGGACCAGTTCAAGACCGGCTACGTCTGCGACGACGGCCAGGTCGACCGTCGCAACCCGTCGGGTGGCCCGCTGTGGCGGGAGTGGCACGACGGCCAGTTCATGGCGCGCCACCACCTGCATGTCGTGCAGGAAGCCGCGCGCCGCCACCTGTCGGTGAATCCGCACGAGCCGATCAAGGACACCGGCCTGCGCCGCACCTATCCCAACTGGATCTCCCGCGAAGGCGCGCGCGGCATGGAGTACAACGCCTGGGGCCAGCCGCCGAACCCGCCCGAACACGAAGTCAATCTGGTGTTCACCCGGATGCTGGCCGGACCGATGGATTACACCCCCGGCATCCTCAGCCTGAAGGGCCGCCACGGCCAGGCCATCCCCAGTACCCTGGCCCGTCAGCTGGCGCTGTACGTGGTGCTGTACAGCCCGATCCAGATGGCCGCCGATCTGCCCGAACACTACCTGCAGCATCGGGAGGCGTTCCGCTTCATCGAAGACGTGGCGGTGGACTGGGAGCAGAGCCGCGTGCTCGACGGTGAAGTGGGCGACTACGTGACGATCGTGCGCCGCGACCGCAACAGCCGTGACTGGTTCCTGGGCAGCATCACCGACGAGCATGGCCGCGTGCTGCCGGTGTCGCTGGGCTTCCTGGAGCCGGGCGTGCGCTACCGCGCGGAAATCTATCGCGATGGCGACGGTGCGGACTACCGCAGCAATCCGTTCGCGTTCACGCGGCAGACGCGTGAAGTGACCAGCGCCGATGCACTGACCCTGATGCTGGCGCCGGGCGGCGGGCAGGCCATTCGGTTCACGCCATTGGAGTGATGGATGCCCCCGCGTGACGTTCGCCGGGCATGGCCCGGCGCTACCGTGGCGGGGATCTGAAAGCGATTACAACCCTGCAAACGTCATTGAATACGTATGCAGGGTGATTCCCGCGGAGAACCCGCTGCCTACCATAGCGGCGACGACAGCGGCCACCGCGTCGCACGTTCACGGCGTTGCCGGAACGACCTCGAAATGAACAACAACATTGCCTGGGAGGGGAAAATGTTGAACCACAAGCGCAGCGCGCTGAGCATCGCGCTGGCCGTTGTCCTGGCGCCGTCACTGGCGGCGGCACAGACCACGCAGAGCACCACCACGCCGGCCGGCACCGCCGCCACCAACCTGGATACGGTGCAGGTCACCGGTATCCGCCGCGGCATCGAGAACGCGATCGCGATCAAGCAGGACGCCACCTCGGTGGTGGAAGCGATCTCCGCCGAGGACATCGGCAAGCTGCCCGACGTCAGCATTGCCGAATCCATCTCGCGCCTGCCCGGCCTGGCTGCGCAGCGCGTGGCCGGTCGTGCACAGGTGATCAGCGTGCGCGGCCTGTCACCGGACTTCGCCACCACCCTGCTCAACGGCCGTGAGGTCGTCAGCACCGGCGACAACCGTGGCGTCGAGTTCGACCAGTATCCATCCGAGCTGGTCAACGGCGTGACGGTGTACAAGACGCCCGATGCGGCACTGGTCGGCCAGGGCCTGTCGGGCACCATCGACATGCAGACCGCCCGTCCGCTCAGCTTCCCCGACCGGGTGATCGCCGTCAGCGGGCGCCTGCAGAAGAGCTCGCTCGGCGATGCGGCCAACGTCGATGAGTTCGGCAACCGCTTCAGCGCCAGCTACATCGACCAGTTCTTCGACAAGACCCTGGGCATCGCCATCGGTTACGCGCACAGCGACAACCCGATCCAGGAAAACCAGGTCGGCCTGTACGAGCCGTGGACCACCCAGTACACCACGGACGGAAAACGTCCCGGCGTTGCTGCAGGCACCTATTTCTCCGACGGCATCAAGGCGCTGCGCCGTACCGGCAACAACAAGCGCGATGGCGTGATGGCCACGATCCAGTTCCGGCCCAACAACAGCTGGAGCAGCACCTTCGATGCGTTCCACACCGAAGCCGAGCAGATCGACACCGCCAACCAGTTCGAACTGAACCTCAGCAACTACAACGGCAATTACCTGCCGGGCCTGCTGATCAGCAATCCGCAGATCAACGCCGATGGCACCTTCACCGGCGGTACCGCCAGCGGCGTGTACCCGCTGGTGCGCGGCATGTACAACAAGCGCAAGGACAAGATCGACGCGTTCGGCTGGAACAACGAATTCAACTTCGGCAGCGTCAAGCTGGTCGCCGACCTGAACTACTCCAAGGCCACGCGTGACGAGCTGAACCTGGAGAACAATCTGCAGCTCACGCCCATGCCGCAGCTGGATACGGTCGGCGTGCAGATCCGCCAGAACGGCTTCTCGCAGATCAGCCCGGGGCTGAACTACTCCAATCCCGATGCCCTGTTCCTGACCAACACCATCTATGGGTCCGGCTACGGCAAGGTGCCGAAGGTGGAAGATCGCCTGAAGGGCGGCAAGCTGGCGGCGACCATCGCCCTGCCCGAAGCGATGGCGTCGTGGGCACCGGACCTGGACATCGGCGTGAACTATGCCGATCGCCGCAAGGTCAAGACCCAGTCCGAGGGCAACATCCTGCTCGGTGCCCAGGGCGATGCCAACATCGCGGCGGACCTGCAGTACGACCCGGTGAACCTGGGCTTTGCCGGCCTCGGTACCATCCCGGCCTGGAACGTGCCGGCGGCGGTCGCCCGCTACATGACCTTCGATCCGGTCGACAACCTGGACTACCTGATTCCCAAGTCGTGGACGGTGCAGGAGAAGATCACCACCGCCTGGGCGCGCCTGAACATCAACACCGACATCGGCGTGGTGGGCGTGCGTGGCAACATCGGCGTGCAGATGCAGCGCACCGATCAGAGTTCGGACTCCCGCTACTGGGACGCGTCGCAGCCCGCCGGCAGCAACGTGCAGCCCTACTCCGACGGACGCAAGTACAACGACTGGCTGCCGAGCCTGAATCTGGCCTTCATGTTCCCGCACGAACAGACCCTGCGCTTCGCGGCAGCCAAGCAGGTCGCGCGCCCACGCGTGGACCAGATGCGCGCCGGCCTGGAGTTCGGCGTGGATACCTCCACCGGTCGCCCCGGCGGCAGCGGCGGCAATCCGCGGCTGGACCCGTGGCGCGCCACCGCGCTGGATCTGTCCTATGAGAAGTACTTCGGCGAGAAGGCCTACGTCGCTGCGGCGATCTTCTACAAGGACCTGAAGAGCTACGTCTACACGCAGTCGGTGGACAACTACGACTTCAGCGGGCTGCTCGGCAACTACGTGCCGCCGCCGGGCATGGTGGTGCCCGTGCTGCCGACCGGCACCTTCTCCACGCCGGTGAACGGTGAGGGCGGTACCCTGCGCGGCCTCGAGCTGACCGGTTCGTTCCCGCTGGAGATGCTCACCGACAGCCTGCGCGGCTTCGGCGTGCAGGCCAGTGCCACGTTCAACGACAGCGACATCAAGATCCTCGACCCGGAAAGCGCCTCCAGCGTGGGTACCGATCCAATCAGCCTCCCGGGCCTGTCCAAGCGTGTGTACAACTTCACCGCGTACTTCGAGCGCAATGGTTTCGAGGCCCGCGTGAGCCAGCGCCGTCGTTCGGACTTCATCGGTGAGATCGGCAACTTCAACGGCAACCGCACCCTGCGTTATGTGGTGGGCGAGAACGTGACCGATGCGCAGATCAGCTACACCTTCAGCGACAGCAGCGCCCTGCGCGGGCTGACCCTGCTGCTGCAGGGAAGCAACCTGACCAACGAGCCTTACCGCACCTACGCCGGCACCAAGGATCGCCCGCTGGAATACATCGAGTGGGGCCGCACCTACGTGCTGGGTGTGAACTACAAGTTCTGACCCTCACCGGGCAATGCCGGCCCCAGGCCGGCAACCGCCCATCGAATGCCGGACGCTGCCCGGCAACCGCTCCATCGGTAGCGCCGGGCCATGCCCGGCGGCGAGGACCGCAGGCATGACCGGAAACCCGCTGCGCCTAAGCAGCGGGTTTTCTTTTGGGCGCGACCCGCCAGCCACGGCACCGCCCATAAAAAAGGGACGGGGCGCTTCGGCCCCGTCCCCGCAAGTACCGCCACCGGAGAAATCGATCAGCTGCGTCGTGCGCAGAACACCGCACGCGGCGGCAGCTGGAGTTCGCCACCCTGCACCGTACCCGCATCCGGGCCCGGCACATCCATCTGCTGCCAACGCCCGGCCGGCAGCGGATGGGTCACCGCCTCGCCCGACAGGTTGAAGGCCAGCAGGAGGGTTTCATCTGCAAGCATACGCTCGAACAGCAGCACTGGCTCACTGCTGTCAAGGAACCGGATGCTGCCATGCTGCAGGACGGGCTGATGGCGACGCCAGCCCAGGAATGCCCGGAAGGCCGCCAGCACCGACTGCGGGTCAGCGTCCTGCACCGCGACGGCCGCTGCCCGGTGCCCGGCCGGAATCGGCAACCACGGCTGGCCGGTAGTGAAGCCGGCCAGTGGCGCATCCGTCCACGGCATCGGAGTGCGGCAGCCATCGCGGCCCTTGAAGTTCGGCCAGAAGGTGATGCCGTAGGGATCCTGCAGCGCCTCGAACGGCACCTCGGCCTCGGCCAGGCCCAGTTCCTCGCCCTGGTACAGGCAGACCGAGCCGCGCAGGCAACTCAGCAGCGCCACCAGCATGCGCGCCAGGCGCGGATCAGCCGGATGGCCGCCCCAGCGGGTGACCGCGCGCTCCACATCGTGGTTGGACACCGCCCAGCACGGCCAGCCTTCAGTCATCGCAGCTTCCAGGCGGGATACGGTCCCGCGGATGTAGGCCGCGCTGTAATCGTCCACCAGCAGTTCGAAGCTGTAACCCATGTGCAGGCGGCCATCGCGGGTGTACTCGGCGGTGGTGGCCAGCGAATCCTCCGAGGAGATCTCGCCCAGGCTGACCGCACCGGGGTACTGGTCGAGCAGCGCGCGCAGCCGCTCCAGGAACGGCAGGTTCTCCGGCTGCGTGTTGTTGAAGTAGTGGTACTGGTATGCGTACGGGTTGTCCGGGCTGAAGCCGCGGCCAACGCGCTTGTCAGCGGGCTTGGCCGGGTTGTCGCGCAGCTGCGCGTCATGGAAGCAGAAGTTGATCGCATCCAGGCGGAAGCCATCCACGCCACGGTCCAGCCAGAACCGCACGTTGTCCAGCGTGGCCTGCTGCACCTGAGGGTTGTGGAAGTTCAGGTCCGGCTGGTCGACCAGGAAATTGTGCAGATAGTACTGTTCGCGGCGCGGTTCCCACTGCCAGGCGCAGCCGCCGAACAGCGACAGCCAGTTGTTGGGCGGCGTGCCGTCCTCACGCGGGTCGGCCCAGACGTACCAGTCGGCCTTCGGATTGCTGCGATCCTGGCGGCTCTCGCGGAACCACGCGTGCTCAATCGACGTATGGCTGAGGACCTGGTCGATCATCACCTTCAGCCCCAGGCCGTGGGCGTTGGCCAGCAGGCGGTCGAAGTCCTCCAGGCTGCCGAACAGCGGGTCGACGTCGCGGTAATCGGCGATGTCATAGCCGAAGTCGGCCATCGGCGACTTGAAGAACGGCGAGATCCAGATGGCATCCACACCCAGCGTGGCGATGTGGTCCAGGCGCTGGATGATCCCTGGCAGGTCACCGACCCCGTCGCCGTTGGCGTCAAGGAAACTGCGCGGATAGATCTGGTAGATGACGGCTCCGCGCCACCATGGATAGTGCGACATCGACAGCCCCCCTCCGGGCATGCGGGACCCGCCGGAAGCGGGCCGAAAACCAAGTCCCGCAAGCTTAGCGGTGCCTCCCCGGGGATGGCGCCACCTGCATACGTATTCACGCCAGGCAGTCACGGACGGCCGGGGCGATCAGGCCGGCAGGCCGGTTTGCGCCCGAATTCACGGGCAGCGCCTATAATCATCGACGAGCCTGAAAGCCTGATCGCATGACCATCACCGAAGACACCCGCCCCGCCCTGGGCCTGCCCCAGATCCAGTCGCTTGCTGCGGCCGACATGGCCGCCGTCGACGCCCTGATCCGGCGCCGGCTGTCCTCGGACGTCGTGCTGATCAACCAGATCGCGGACCACATCATTTCCGCCGGCGGCAAGCGCCTGCGGCCGATGCTGGTGATGCTGGCCGGTCATGCGGTCGGCCATGCCGGCCCCGAGCACCACCAGCTGGCGGCGATCATCGAGTTCATCCACACCTCAACCCTGCTGCACGATGACGTAGTGGACGAATCCAGCCTGCGGCGCGGCCGCAGCACCGCCAATGCCCTGTGGGGCAACGCACCGAGCGTGCTGGTTGGCGACTTCCTGTACTCGCGCAGTTTCCAGCTGATGGTCGAGCTGGACCGCATGCCGGTGATGCGGATCCTGGCCGACACCACCAATCGCATCGCCGAAGGCGAAGTGCTGCAGCTGCTGCACGTGCATAACCCGGATACCGACGAAGCGGCCTACCTGCGCGTGATCGAGCGCAAGACCGCCGTGCTGTTCGCTGCCGGCACCCGCCTGGGCGCGCTGGCCAGCGGCGTGGACGAAGCCACCCAGCAGGCGCTGTACGACTACGGCATGCATCTGGGCTACGCCTTCCAGATCGCCGATGACGTGCTGGATTACTCGGCCAACGCCGAGGAGCTGGGCAAGAATCTGGGCGACGACCTCGCCGAAGGCAAGGCAACGCTGCCGCTGATCCATGCCATGGCCCACTCCGACGACGCCACCCGCGAGCGCCTGCGCACCATCGTGCAGGAAGGCGATGCGTCGGCAATGCCGGAAGTGCTGGCCGCGATCCACGCCACCGGCGGCCTGGACTACAGTCGTCGCCGGGCCGAGGAATACGCAGAGCGCGCCGAGCGTGCGCTCGACGGGCTGGGCGACAATGATGCCGTCGCCGCTCTGCGTGGACTGGCCCGCTACGCGGTGCAGCGCACGCATTGACCGCGCTCGCCGGGCATGGCCCGGCGAACCCGGTGCCTCAGCGCTTCTCGAAGCGCTCCTCGAAGAATTCATCCAGTGCCTTCCACGCGCGCTTCGCCGCCCGTTCGTTGTACTGGCACCCTGGCGGATTGTTGGCATCACGCTCGGCAAAGCAATGCACGGCACCGCTGTAGTTGGTGAATTCCCAGTCGACCTTGGCGGCATTCATCTCGTTCTGGAAGCTGGCGATGTCGGCCGCGGTCACGCTCCTGTCATCGGCACCATTGAGTACCAGCACCGAGGGATGCGCTCCACCGGCCTGCGCCGGCAGCGGCGAGCCCAGCCCACCATGCAGGCTGACCACGCCGGCCAGCGGCGCGCCCGCGCGGGCCAGCTCCAGAACGGTGGTACCGCCGAAGCAGAAGCCGACCGCACCGATGCGGCTGGCATCCAGCGGCACCTTGCCGGCCTGTGCCTTGAGCACATTCACCGCCTCCAGCGCACGCGCCCGCAGCAGCGGCCGGTCGTTGCGCAACGCGGTGGCGACCGGCCCTGCCTCGGCATCGGTCTTCGGCCGCACACCCTTGCCATAGACATCGGCCACCAGCACCACGTAATCATCGCCGGCCAGCTGCTTGGCCTTCTCGACCGCCGATTCGTTCACACCCTTCCAGTTCGGCACCATCACCAGTCCGGGGCGCTTGTCACTGTCCCCGTCGTCATAGACCAGCACCCCGCTGAAGGTCGTGCCCTGGTGCGTCCACTCCACCGGCTGGGTCTTCATCGCCGCCCACGCCGGCAGCGCCGCCAGACCCAGGACCATCGCCACACCCCAACGCCATGCATTCATGCGCCTGCTCCAGAGAAAAGAAAACAGAGGGGTCGCCTGATGTCCCCCTCCCGTCCGCATTCTGCATTGGCGGCGTGACGCAGGTGTGGTTGGATACGCCCTGATTCCGCCCAGCCCCTGTTTGCGAATGAACCTTGTCGATCAATTCCTGTCCGGCCTGATGCCGCGCCTGCCCGCCGACGATGCTGCGCAATGGGCGCATGTCCAGGGCGCCAGCGCCGGAGACCTGCAACGCCTGCGTGCGCAGTGGCCGCAGGTACCTGACAGTCTGGTTGCGCTGCTGTCGCGCGTGGATGGCACGCATTTCCGCCGGTATCCCGAGGGCGAGGTCTGCGTGCTGATGCTCGGCTCGGACGTGGAAGGCGGCGGATACCCCTACTACCTGCGCTCGGTCGCACAGATCTTCGATGATCAGCGGCACTGGGACGACAGCATCCGCTCGATCTACGAAGAATGGCTGGACGACGAACCGGAGATTCTCGGCGACGGCATCGATGCCGACGTACCGATGAGCCGCCGCCTGTGGTTCTCGCACTGCATGAACAACGGCGGCACCTCGATGCTGTACCTGGATTTCGACCCGGCACCGGGTGGCTCCGTCGGCCAGGTGGTGCGCTACCTGCATGATCCGGACAGCTATGCGGTCATCGCGCCCGGCTTCGATGCGTATCTGCAGCAGTTGATTGACGGCGACTACGCGTTCATCGAGGAAGCGTAGATCCACGCCTGCGTGGAAGAATTTGCCGGTGGGTTGCCGGCCGGGATCCCGCCGGGGTCAGAACCCTTTCCTGCGGAAAGGGATCCGCCCCCCTCAGGCGATGCCCAGGCCCGGAATCGCGCTGATGCTGTCCGGATCGAATCCGGCCAGCTCGGCGAAGTGACGTCCGCGCGCAACGTAATCGCGGTAGGCCCCAAAACTTGGTGCGCCCGGCGACAACAGCACCACCCCGCCCTGCTGGCCCAGCGCAGCGCGTGCCAGCGCCATGGCCTCCGGCAGGTCGACGGCCGCATGCAGCCCGAATCGACCTGCATCGGCCAGCGGCTGCAGCATCGCGTGGATGCGCGGGCCGTTGCTGCCCATGGTCACGATCTCCACCGGCGGCACATCGTGCGCCATGTGCTGCATGAAATCGGTCCAGTCCAGGCCGCGGTCATGCCCGCCCACCAGCAGCGCGATGCGCTGGCCGCTGAAGCACTCCAGCGCCGCCAGACTGGCGTGCGGCGTGGTGCTGATCGAATCGTTCATGTAGGTCAGCCCATCGGCCACGCCGATGCGCTGCAGCCGGTTGGGCAGCGGACGGAAATCCTGCACGGCCGGCGCCAGCGCCGCCGCGTCCAGGCCCAGCGCTTCCAGCGCGGCCAGCACCGCACACAGGTTGCCGCGGTTGTGGCGGCCCGGCAGCGGCGTATTGCGTGTATCGAACACCGCCTGTTCGCCACGATGCACGATGTCGCCACGCATGTGCCAACCCAGCGGCTGGTTGAACCAGACCACCTGGCTGTGCGGCAGCGTCAGTTCCGCCAGATGCGGATCGGCGGCATTGAGCACGGCGATGCACGGAGCGGCATCGGTGACCAGCTGCAGCTTGTCCTCGATATAGCGCTGTTCGCTGCCATGCCAGTCCAGATGTTCGGGGAACAGATTCAACACCACCGCCACCTGCGGTCGCGCGCCACTGCGCGCCACTTCGCCGGTCTGGTAGCTGGACAGTTCCACCGCCCAATACTCAGGCGCCGGCTGCGGGTCCAGCACTTCCAGCAGCGGCAGGCCGATGTTGCCGACCAGGCCGGTGCGATGACCGGCCGCACGCAGCAGGTGCGCGACCAGCGCGCTGGTGGTGCTTTTGCCCTTGGTACCCGTCACGCACACGGTGTCATGGACGATGCCGTCGTCAGCGGCATGCTCGGCGAACCAGAGCGCGGTGCCCCCGATGAAACGCGTGCCCCGTGCCGCCGCGGCCACCGCGATCGGCTGGTAGGGACTGATGCCGGGTGACTTGATCACCACGTCGAACGCGGCCAGCGCCTCGGCCGAAGGCTCGCCACGCACCTCCAGTGACCCCTGCGTTTCCGCGCGCGCCGCATCGGCTTCGGCGGCCGGACAGAACAGGCTCAGCGGCAACGTCGGCAGGCGTGCACGCAGCACCGCGAATGCGGCACGGCCCTCACGCCCCCAGCCCCACAGCGCGACGCGCTTTCCTTCAAGCTGAGAAATCTTCACGCACCCGTTCCCACAGCGCAGCCGGAATGCGGTGCTCGCCCTGCAGCTGCAGCATCGGCGCCAGCTCCAGTTCGGCCGCGTCGAGCTGCGGCTGGATCTCGTTGCAGAAGCGCTTCACCAGCGCATCTTCCTTCCACTCCGGTCGCTGCGCCAGGGTCGCCATTGCTGCACGCGATTCACGACCTTCGCCCACGCACTCGAACGGCTTGTGATCCTGGAACTCCAGCAGCGCGTCGAAGCCACCGGCCTGCTCGACATCATCCAGCAGATTGCGACCGAAGATGCGCACGAGGCGGGTCTTGGGCATGAACGGCGCCAGCGCCAGAAACACGAAATGGCACTTCGGGCAGACGCCGCACCAGCGGTTCACGGGGCGCTCGCCGAGGATATGGAAGTTGCGGTTGCAGCTGGAGAAATGCGCGTCGTAGAAGTCGCTCTTGGCAAACTGGCGGGCCACCGCCAGTTCCGACATCGGTCGCAGCAGCGAGTAGTACTGCAGGTCTGCGGCCACGTGCGCCTGCACATGGCTGCCGAAGGCCTGCTCGAACGCCCAGCCCTTGGACCACTGGTGGTTCACCTCGCCGGTGCCCGGAATCTGGCTGCCGTAGCTGGCCGAGCGTTCGTTGGAGAACACCACCTGGTCCACGCCCTGCAGCAGGGCTGCCAGCACCATGATCGCCGAGTTCACCGCGGTCACCGGGATATGGCCGTTCCACGCCCCTTGGCGGTTGAGCTCGAACAGCTCCGGCGCCAGCGCGCGGCCCAGGTTCAGCGTCGGCAGGCCGGTGCGTTCGGCGCAGGCACGGATCAGCTGCGAACCGCCGATCCAGGTGACCGTCTCGTCCACACCCGCCCGTCGCAGCGCTTCGATGCTGACCAGCGAATCCTTGCCGCCACCGATGGCGACCAGCGCATGCGGCTGCAGGCCCACCTCCGGTGCCTGCACCGGCTCGCCCTGCACCGGCAGGCGGAAGCGGCCACGCAGGTTGAGGCCGTTGCGGTAGGCGAACTCGCCCAGGCCGTTGAGGTAGATCGCTTCCACCAGCGCCGCGGTATCGGCATCGATGGCGTAGCTGTCGATGCTGACGATCTCCGGCACGCCGGCCTTGTAGTAGCTGACGCCGGCGATCAGGTGCAGCAGCTGCAGCGCTCGCTGCACGGCAGCGGCGCGCGCCGGGTCGAGGACGAACGGGGCGCCGGGAACGGTGATGGTTTCCACCATCTCGGGGCCATCATCGAAGGCGTAGACCAGCCGTGCCACGCCGCTGTCCGCGGCAAATTCGCAGCGGACGAAGCGGAAACGGGAGACCTGGTGTTTGTCGAAAGCAGTCATGGTGTATCCGGTCAGGCACGGACCCGCGCGGTTGCGCGGGGCGTGTCGGTGGGCGGGTGCAGCGCGCGCAGGGCGATCACTCGATCACATCCTCGCGCGGCAGCGCCCGCTGGTTGTAGGTGTTGGACATCACGTAGCCATAGGCGCCAGCGTCAGCAATCAGCATCACGTCGTCCGGCGCGGTGGACACCGGCAGCTTGCGCCGCTTGCCGAACACATCGCTGGACTCGCAGATCGGGCCGACGACATCGAATGCCGCCTCGGCGTACCCGCCCTGGCGGCTGAGGTTCTCGATGTCGTGCCAGGCGTCGTACAGGGCCGGACGCATCAGCGTATTCATGCCGGCATCCAGGCCGACGCGGCGCACGCCGTCCTTCTCCACCACCTGGGTGGCATGGGTCAGCAGCACGCCGGACTCGGCCACCAGGTAGCGCCCCGGCTCGATGGCCAGGCGGAATGCGGGGTGCAGCGCCTTGACCTCGGCCAGGCCGGCAGCCCACGCGTCCAGATCGAAGGGCTCGTCCTCGTCGCTGTACGGAATCGGCAGGCCACCGCCGATGTCGATCGTCTGCACGCTGCCGATGCGGCGGGCGAAGCCTGCCAGCTCATCGCACATCAGGCGCCAATGCTGCGGGGTTTCCACGCCGCTGCCCAGGTGGGCGTGCAGGCCGACCACCCGGCTGCCCAGTTCGGTGGCGGCACGGACGAACTCATCGACGCGGGCGATCGGCAGGCCGAACTTGGACTCCTTGCCGCCGGTGCGGACCTTGGCGTGGTGACCTTCGCCGCGCCCCAGGTCCACGCGCAACCACAGCTCGCGGTTGCGGAACAGGTCCGGCCAGCGCTGCAGGGCTTCGACGTTGTCGACGGTGACGGTCACGCCCAGTGCGAACGCGGCCTCGTACTCACTGCGCGGGCAGAAGCTGGGGGTGAACAGCACACGCCTGGGCGAAAGTTCCGGCAGGTGCTGGAACACATGCTTCAGCTCGCCATGCGAAACGCACTCCAGGCCGAAACCCTCCGACTCCAGCAACTGCAGGATGGCCGGGTGGCTGTTGGCCTTGATCGCGTAGTAACGCTGGTCGATCGGCTTGATCGCAGCCAGCGCGCGGGCACGCGCCCGCACGGTCGGCAGGTGATAGACGTAGCGCGGGGTGCCCGCGTCGGCCAGCTGCAGCAGGTGTGCCCGCTGGCCGCGCCACCAGGGCGTGCCGCGCGGGCGAACCGTGCCGGCGATCTCGCGCCAGCGCGGGCCGAACACCTCGGTTTCCTCCACCGGCATGGCGCCGCTGTCGATCAGTTCCGCATGCAGGATCGGCAGCAGGCCATCGGCATCGGCCTCATCGATGACGAAGGTCAGGTTCAGGTCGTTGGACGACTGCGAGATCATGTGCACGCGCTCACGGCCGAACGTGGCCCACACATCCGACAGCTTGTGCAGCAGCGAGCGCATGCCCAGCCCGACCAGGGTGATCGCCGCACAGGGCACAATCACCTTGACCTTGCACACCTGCGACAGGTCGGCCGACAGCGCGGCCAGCACATCGGTGTTGACCAGGTTCTCCGACGGATCCAGCGACACGGTGACATTGGTTTCGGCCGAACCGATCAGGTCCACCGACAGGCCGTGCTTCTTGAACAGGGCGAACACATCGGCCAGGAAGCCGACCTGCTGCCACATGCCGATGCCTTCCATCGACACCAGCACGATGCCGTTGCGACGACTGATTGCCTTCACGCCCGGTACCGGCGCGGCATTGCCGTCGATGCTGGTACCTGGAAGCTCGGGGCGCTCGGTGTCGAGGATCGCCATCGGTACACCGGCATCGCGGCACGGCTTGATCGAGCGCGGATGCAGCACCTTGGCACCCGTGGTGGCGATTTCCTGCGCTTCGTAGTAATCCAGGCGGGTCAGCAGGCGCGCGTCCGGCACATCCTTGGGATTGGCGCTGAACATGCCCGGCACGTCGGTCCAGATTTCCACCCGGCTGGCACCGAGCAGCGCACCGAAGTACGCCGCCGAGGTGTCCGAACCGCCACGGCCGAGGATGGCAGTGCCACCGTCCGCGTGCCGCGAAATGAAGCCCTGGGTGATCAGAAGGCGGGTCGGCTGCGCACGGAAGCGCTGCGCCCAGTCCGCATCCGAGCGCCACTGGCAGTTCACCGACAGGCGTTGCGACCAGTCGCTCTGGTTCGGCTGCGGCGGCAGTGCATCCAGCCAGTGCCGGGCATCCATCCAGCCCATGTCCAGCCCGGACGCGCGCAGGTATGCAGCGCCCACGGTCGAGGACAGCAGTTCACCCTGGCCCAGCACGTCGGCCTGCCAGTCCAGCGGCCGGGTGGCCGCGCGCGGATCGTCCAGCAGGCCCTGCAGGGCGGCCAGACGCTCGGCCAGCACTTCGCGGCCGAGGCCCAGCTCGACCAGGAATGCCTCGTGGCGTTCGACCAGCGCGGCGACGCGATCACGGCTGTCCGCCGCACCGTCGGCGATCGCGGTCAGCTCATTGGTCACCCCGGACAGCGCCGAAACCACCACCAGCACGCGCGAGCCGGTCTCTTCCGCGCGTTTTTTCGCCAGCTTCCCGATCGTGTCCCAGCGATGGCGACGCGACACCGAGGTGCCGCCGAACTTCAGTACGATCCAACGATCGACAAGGGGGGAAGCTGACATGGATTGGCTATGTGTATTGTGGGGAAGCCGCCCCTGGGGGCGGAACCTTCGATTCTAAGCCCAATATCCCCGCCATGACCGCCTATCGTTACCTGCAGCTCGATGTCTTTGCTCCCCGTCCCGGCACGGGCAACCCACTGGGTGTCGTATTTGACGCGGACGGGCTTTCCAGCGACCGCATGCAGGCGCTGGCCGCCTGGCTGAACCTGTCCGAGACAGTGTTCTTCGTCCGCCCCACCGCGGCCGGTGCCGACTACCACGTACGCATTTTCACCCCGGGCAGCGAGCTGCCGTTCGCCGGCCACCCCAGTGTCGGTGCCGCCTGGGCAGCGGTGACCAGCGGCCTGGCCGTGCCGCGCGACGGTGCCCTGGTACAGCAGTGCGCCGCCGGGCTGTTGCCGGTGCGCGTGTCCGGCCCGGCTGCCGCACCGACGATCCAGCTCGCCAGCCCCGCAGCACGGCACCTGGATACCGCTCCCGGGGCGGTGCCGGAAGCGCTGTTGGCCCAGGCCGCCGAGGGCCATGTGGCCGAGTTGTGGGACAACGGTCCACGATGGTGGCTGCTGCCCCTGCGTGATGCCGCCAGCGTGCGCTCCCTGGCGCCGGACATGGCCGCCGTGCGCGACTGGACCAATGCCACCGGCGCCACCGGCGTGGCCGTGTTCGCACCGGAACAGGCTGCTGCGCACGCGCTCGTGGTGCGCGCTTTCTGCCCCGGCGATGCCGTGAACGTTCCCGAGGATCCAGTGACCGGCAGCGCCAATGCGCTGATTGGCGCCTGGCTGCGGCAACGCAGCACGCTGCCGGGCACGGACGCCGGCTACGTGGCCAGCCAGGGCCGCGAAGTGGGCCGCGATGGTGAGGTCCAGGTCCAGGTCGATGCGCAGGGCACGGTGTGGATCGGCGGCCAGGTGCAGCCGGTGATCGATGGGCAGATTCACTGGTAGCCCCCGCGCTACCCTATGCCGCCTTCCCGGTAGCGCCGGGCCATGCCCGGCGACTCGCCGCGCTGCGCGCTCGCGGAGCATGGCCCCGCGCCACCGTCCCATCGTTTCCTGGAGTTGTCACTGATGTCCGCACGCCGTTTCCTGCAACTGGATGTGTTCTCCCCGCGCGCCGGTGCCGGCAATCCGCTGGCCGTGGTGCTGGATGCCGACGGACTCGACGACGACACCATGCAGGCCATCGCCCGCTGGACGCGGTTGCCCGAGACAACCTTCGTGTTCCCGCCGCAGACGGCGGGAACCAGCTACCGCCTGCGCATGTTCAGTCCGCAGAAGGAAGTCCCGTTTGCCGGCCACCCCAGCGTAGGCACCGCGCATGCCGTGCTGCAGGCGGGCCTGGCGGAGGCGGTGGATGGCCTGCTGGTGCAGGACGGGATTGCCGGCGCGCTGCCGCTGCGGGTCAGCGGCGAAGGCGCGCAACAGCGCATTGCCATCCGCACCCCGCGCGCGCAGCTGGCCGAAACCGCGCGGGCGGACGATCCGCGCCTGCAGGCGGCCCTGAAGGGCTGGCCACTGGGTCGGTTGCCGCCAGCACGCATGCAGGGCGGGCGCAGCTGGTGGGTGGTCCAGGTTGCCGATGAATCGGCCCTGCGCGCGCTGCGCCCGGACTGGGACGCGGTGGCCGCGCTGGCCGAATCCACCGACAGCATGGGCGTGTTCGCCTATGCATTCGCCGACGGCAACGAAGGCTTCGATCTGGCCGTGCGCGCGTTCGTCGGCAACGGGCGCCGCTTCGAGGATGCCGCCTCCGGCGCCGCCAACGCCGTGCTGGCGGCATGGCTGGACCTGCGCGGCGCTCTGCCGCGGGGCCGCGAGGCATTCGACGTCAGCCAGGGCCGGGAGGTCGGGCATGACGCACGCCTGACCCTGCGCGTGGACGAGGCCGGCGAGGTGTGGTCCGGCGGTCAGGTGCAGACCGTGATCGCCGGCACCCTTGATTGGTGACTGGTGATTGGTGTGGGACGCCGGGCATGGCCCGGCGCTACCGACCTCAGCCCAGCTCGGCCTCCAGGCTGATGGGCACCGCGCTCAGTGCCTTGGACACCGGGCAGTTCTGCTTGGCATCGTCGGCGATGGCACGGAACTGCGTCGCATCGATCCCGGGCACCACGGCCTTCACTTTCAGCCGGATCTGCGAAAGCTGTGGGCCGCCTTCCATCGACAGATCCACCTTCGCCTCGGTATCTAGCGACGTCGGAGTGAAACCGGCCTCGCCGAGCTTGGCCGACAGCGCCATGGTGAAGCAGCCGGCGTGCGCGGCGGCGATCAGCTCTTCCGGATTGGTGCCCTTCTCCTCGCCGAAACGGCTGTTGAACCCATAGCGGGTCTTGTCCAGCAGGCCACTCTGCGGCGTGCTCAACTGTCCCTTGCCGGACTTCAGATCGCCTTCCCAGTGCGCGGTGGCGTGTCGCGAGATTCCCATTTGCTGCTCCTGTGTGGCGGTGATGAACGGTCACCCTCGCATGGCGCACGTTATGCCTGCGTCGCTCTGCCGCATTGCAGCGTGCCCGGCACGCGTGCTCCGGTTGCTTCGCGCCAGCTCCGCGCCATGCCGTTTTTCCCTTGTTTTCAGCGGTTTCGCACTTCCACCCGGCGAAAGGGCCGGCGCTTTCCTGCCCCTCCGGGTGCCCCTGCCCCCTACCGCCGGCCATGTACTGAATCGGCCTGGATATGAAAAAACATGCACTTTCCGCGCTCCGGGCTATTGGCGGCGCCCGAGAGTTGCCCTACATTGCGCTTGCCGACGGGGTTCGGCGCCGACCAAACAACCAACCGTTCACGGAACAGGAAACCATGGCAAAGACCGCTAAGAAGGCTGCCCCGAAGAAGGCAGTGAAGAAAGTCGCGACGAAGGCTGCCGCCAAGCCGGCCGCTCCGAAGCCGATCAAGGAAGTGCTGACCAAGTCCGGCCTGGTTGCACACATCGCTGAAGCCTCCGGCGTTGTCGCCAAGGACGTGCGCGCTGTGCTGGCCTCGCTGGAAGGCGCTGTCGCCTCTTCGGTGCACAAGAAGGGCGCTGGCTCCTTCACCCTGCCGGGCCTGCTGAAGATCACCACCGTCAATGTGCCGGCCAAGCCGAAGCGCAAGGGCATCAACCCGTTCACCAAGGAAGAGCAGTGGTTCGCCGCCAAGCCGGCCACCACCAAGCTGAAGGTTCGTCCGCTCAAGAAGCTGAAGGACGCCGCGCTGTAAGCGCGCGCCATTCGGCGGATGCATGACGGGACGGCCCAGGCCGTCCCGTTTTTTTTGGGCGCCCCCGGCGGTTCCGCGCAGGCAGCGACCATCTTCCGGGCACGGCGCCGGGCATCGCAACACAGCGTTGCCCCAGCAGCGCAATCGGCCTCCCAGGCCCGCCACCAAAGGCTGCGGCCACGCTTCCCCCGCACTTCGTCCAACCGGGTGGAACACTGCGTGCAGCGCCGGCCGTCGCCGCCGGCGGCGGCCTTGCCTATGGTGGGCACATTCCCCCACAGCAACGGCGAGCACCTCTCATGGCCAGCCCCTCCACCCGCTACCGGATCTCGGTGACTCCGATCGAAAAGGACGGGTTGCAGTGCACCGGGCGCTGCACCATCGAACTGGAACATCGCGCCAGTCGCGACCTGATGCGACTGCTCGAAGCGGCACCGCGCACCGCAGGGCTCAGTGGCGACGAGCGCGCCACGCTGGTGGTCGCCACCCAGTTGCTGCGCGACATCGTGCAGCGTCATGCCGACACCGACGGTCATGCACTGGCCGCACTCGCCGCCCAGGTCCTGCCGGCGCTGGATGCGCTGGATCAGCTGCCCTCCTCCCGCTGAAGGCCCCGTAGTCGATACACTGCCGTCCTCCAGGTCGCCTCGGGGAGGAGGCACCATGCGCAGGACCCTGCTGTTGCTGATGCCACTGGTGGCGCTGGGCTGTTCCCGGCCGCCCCCCGCAGTGGATATCACCGCCCCGGTCGCCACCAGACCGGATGATGCACGCCGGCAACCGACGGCTGCGGACGATGAGGCTGCACCGCTGCGGCCACCCACCGTCCTCCCGTTGCTGGCTGCAGTGGCCGACGACGCGGAGCCGCCCGGGGACATGCTCAGCCGCTACATGACCGACCTGCTCAATCGCGACCGCGCCGCGAGCGACGCTGCCTGGACCTTCCCCCCCGCCGATCCGCGGCGGGCGGATGACGCCGCGCTGCGCCAGCTGGACAACGTGCGCGCCCTGCGCCTGCGCAGCCAGACGCCGGTCGCCGTCGACGGCAAGCATCCGCCGCAGCTGCTGGAAGTTCCGGTCCAGGTCCGCGCCGTGACCGCCGACGGCACCTTCCGCTTTGGTGGCTGGTATCGCGTGCAGCCCAACGCCGACGGCAGTGCCTGGCAGATCCAGTCGGCGCAGCTGCGGCCCTCTTTGGACTGAACCGCTGCAACGGCATGCACGCTCGATTCAGCCTGCAAAGCTACTCTGTAGCCACCCCGCCCTTTCCGGTCACCGCCATGCGCCTGCGTCCCCTGATGACCCGCCTCGCCGCCGCCACCGTCCTGATCGCCGCTGCGATCGGCGCGCAGGCCGCACCTTCGATTTCCGGCCGCGAACTCTCGGTTGGCGCCAGCGACGTGCAGCAGTACCTGGACGGCAGTTTCCCGCGTACCCAGGATGCACTTGGCGGCCTGATCGCGCTGACGATGAGCCATCCGCAACTGAGCCTTCCCGCAGGCGAACGCCTGAACCTGGGCATGGACGTGGCGCTTGCGACCGCCGGCGGCAGTCCGGCCAAGCTCGGTACGGTCAAGCTCAGCAGCGGCCTGCGTTATGACGCCCAGACCCAGGGCTTCCACCTGCAGCAGCCGAGCGTGGACGATTTCACCCCGGCCAATCAGGGCGGCCGCCTCGATTCACGTACCCGTGGGCTGCTCAATGCCTGGCTGAGCGACTATGCGCAGCGTGAACCGATCTACAAGCTTGATCCGGCCGTGGCCGGCATGCTCGGTGCGCTGCAGGTGCAATCGGCACAGGTGAAGAACGGCAAGCTGGTCGTCACCTTCAACCAGAACCTCGGCAACCTGGTACCTGCGGGCCTGCTCGGCAACTGAGCCGAGCTGCAACACGGTGCCCGGCGGCGTCCAGCGGCCGGGCACGCCACGATGTCAGCTTCGAATCGTCAGGCGGCCAGCGCGCGGACGACGGCCTCGCTGAAGGCGGGAATGTCGTCGGGCTTGCGGCTGGTGATCAGATTGCCGTCCACCACCACCTCGGCATCCTGCCAGCGCGCACCGGCGTTGAGCAGATCCTGCTTCAGTGACGGCCACGAGGTGACCTCGCGGCCGTTGGCCAGATCACTGTTGATCAACAGCCAGGGGCCGTGGCAGATCGCCGCGACCGGCTTGCCGGCCGCCGCCACGTCGCGGATGAAGTCCACGGCGGCCTGATCCGTGCGAAGCGTGTCCGGATTGATCACGCCACCGGGCAACACCAGCGCATCGAACCCTGCCGCGTCGGCTTCGCTCAGGGGGATGTCCACCGCCACCGCCTCGCCCCAGTCCTTCTCTTTCCAGCCTTTGATGGTGGCTTCCTTCGCCGGCGATATCACGCTGACCCGGGCGCCTTCCGCTTCAAGCAGGCGCTTGGGTTCAATCAGTTCGGACTGCTCGAAGCCGTGGGTGGCCAGGATGGCGATCTGCCTGCCTTTGAGGCGCTGGGCCATGAGTGCACTCCCGTTGGTGAGGATGAGCACCCAGCGTGCGGCAACGTGCATTGAAGCGGAGTGACCCGCGTGTCGATGGCAGGTGCATGTCCGCGATGCGGCCGGCGATCGGCCGGCCGTACCCGGTGCCGGTCAGCGTTTGGGCTGCAGCATGGTGCCGGTGCACTTGGGGGAACCGCAGCGGCACTCCCAGATCTTCTTCAGCTTGGCCGTATGGCGCTCGGCCAGGACGATGCCGTAGTTGTAGGTCAGCTCCTCACCGGCGGCGATATCGCGCAGCGCTTCGATGAACACCTTGTCACCACGGCTGTCGCCGTCCGCATCTTCCTCGATCACCGCCTCGCAGTTGGGGTCGCAGCTGTGGTTGATCCAGCGCGCATCGTTGCCCTTGTAATTGGCATCGATCACCCAGTCGTCGTTGAGGGTGAACAGGAAGGTGTGGCCGCTTTCGACGTCACCGCTGTCATCGGCATCGACGTCGCCATGGCTGCGCAGCAGGCCCTTGTACTGGATCACGCGCTCGCCCTGCTTGATCGGGGCCACGGCGAACACACCGTTGCCATGGATGGCGGACTTGCGGGCTTGGATCTTCTTCGGCATCGGCACGGGCTGTTTGCAGCGAAAGGAACCCGGATTCTCGCCCATTCCGGGCAATTGCGAAAATCGTCCCGATGCTCCAGCATGTCGCCCCGATCGTGACTGCGGGTGAACGGCCCCGGCCAGGGTCTCCCAGCGCCGGCTGAATGCCCGGGTTGGATGCCGGCGAAGAAAAGCGTACAATTTCAGTCCGCTTTAAGAACCGCTCGCATCCCCCATGTTGCGCGTCACCAAACTCACCGATTACGCCACCGTCGTGCTGACCGTGCTCGCCGCCCGTCCGGGCGAAGTGCTCAGCGCCACCGAGCTGGCCGAATTCACCGGCCTGGAGCCGCCCACCGTCAGCAAGGTCCTCAAGCCGCTGGCACAGGCCGGCCTGGTCGAGGGCCTGCGCGGCGTCCGCGGCGGCTATCGGCTGACCCGGCCCGCCGTGGAGGTCTCGCTGTTCGAAGTGGTGGAAGCAATGGAAGGGCCGCTGGCCCTGACCGAGTGCAGCCACGACCACCACCAGTGCGGCATGGCGCCCAAGTGCGGCGCGCGCAGCAGCTGGCGGCTGATCAACGACGTGGTCTCCGAGGCCCTTCGCGATGTCAGCCTGGCGCAGATCCTGCCCCCTCTTCCCCTTGTCGATGACGAACAGCGCCGCACCATCGCTGTCGACGTCGTCTCCTGATCCGTAGGCAGCCCCCCCATGGCCACCGAAACCATCGAAACCGTCGCCCACGACGACACCCCCAACCGCGAGATCCATGAGCAGCTCGGCCGCAAGTACTCCGCCGGCTTCGTCACGGACATCGAATCGGACTCGCTGCCCCCGGGCCTGGACGAGGACACCATCCGTGCGCTGTCCGCCAAGAAGGACGAGCCGGAATGGATGACGCAGTGGCGCCTGGACGCCTACCGCCACTTCCTGACGATGCCGATGCCGAACTGGGCCAAGCTGCAGATCGCCCCGATCGACCTGCAGGCGCTCAGCTATTACTCGGCACCGAAGGGCCCGAAGTACGCCTCGCTGGATGACGTGCCCAAGGAACTGCTCGATACCTACGACAAGCTGGGCGTGCCGCTGCACGAGCGCGCCAAGCTGGCCGGCGTGGCGGTGGACGCGGTGTTCGACTCGGTCTCGGTCGGAACCACATTCCGCAAGGAACTGGCCGAGAAGGGCATCATCTTCTGTTCGATGTCCGAAGCCATCAAGGAACATCCGGAACTGGTGCGCCAGTACCTGGGCACCGTGGTGCCGGTCGGTGACAACTACTTCGCCGCGCTCAACTCGGCGGTGTTCTCCGATGGCAGCTTCGTGTTCATTCCCAGGGGCGTGCGCTGCCCGATGGAGCTGAGCACCTACTTCCGCATCAACGCCGGCCACACCGGCCAGTTCGAGCGCACCCTGATCGTGTGCGAGGACAAGGCCTACGTGTCCTACCTGGAAGGCTGCACCGCGCCGATGCGCGACGAGAACCAGCTGCACGCCGCAGTGGTCGAGCTGGTGGCGCTGGAAGATGCGGAGATCAAGTACTCCACGGTGCAGAACTGGTATCCGGGCGACGAGAACGGCGTCGGTGGCATCTACAACTTCGTCACCAAGCGCGCCGAGTGCCGCGGCGCACGCAGCAAGGTCACCTGGACCCAGGTCGAGACCGGCTCGGCGATCACCTGGAAGTATCCGTCCTGCGTGCTGCTGGGCGATGACTCGGTCGGCGAATTCCACTCCGTCGCGCTGACCCACCATCGCCAGCAGGCCGACACCGGCACCAAGATGATCCACGTCGGCAAGCGCACCAAGAGCAAGATCGTCAGCAAGGGCATCAGCGCCGGTCGTGGCCAGAACACCTACCGCGGCCTGGTCAAGGTCGACCGCAATGCCGAGGGCGCACGCAACTACACCCAGTGCGATTCGCTGCTGATCGGCAAGCAGTGCGGCGCCCACACCTTCCCCTACATCGAGGTGAAGAACCCGGGCGCCACCGTCGAGCACGAGGCCACCACCTCCAAGATTTCCGACGACCAGCTGTTCTACTGCCGCGCCCGTGGCATCAGCCAGGAAGACGCGGTGTCGATGATCGTCGACGGCTTCTGCAAGCAGGTGTTCCGCGAGCTGCCGATGGAATTCGCAGTGGAAGCCAAGAAGCTGCTGGAAGTCTCGCTGGAAGGTTCGGTGGGCTGAGCCCTGCCCTCGCAACGCATTCTTTTTATCGGCGGGCTGCGGCCCGCCTCACGGAAATTCCCACCATGCTGAAGATCGAAAACCTCCACGCCCGCATCGGCGACAAGGAAATCCTCAAGGGCCTTTCGCTGGACGTCCAGCCCGGCCAGGTGCACGCCATCATGGGCCCGAACGGCGCCGGCAAGTCCACCCTGGGCAACGTCCTGGCGGGCCGAGACGGCTATGAAGTGACCGAGGGCAGCGTCCGGTTCGACGGGGTCGATCTGCTCGACCAGGACCCGGAAGCGCGCGCCGCTGCCGGCCTGTTCCTGGCGTTCCAGTATCCGGTGGAAATCCCGGGCGTGAACAACACCTACTTCCTGCGCGCGGCACTGAACGCACAGCGCAAGGCACGCGGCGAGGACGAACTCGATTCCATGCAGTTCCTCAAGCTGGTACGGCAGAAGCTGGCCGTGCTGCACCTGAAGGACGAACTGCTGCACCGTGGCGTCAACGAAGGCTTCTCCGGTGGCGAGAAGAAACGCAACGAGATCTTCCAGCTGGCCGTGCTGGAACCGAAGCTGGCGATCCTCGACGAAACCGATTCGGGCCTGGACATCGATGCGCTGAAGAGCGTGGCCGACGGCGTCAATGCGCTGCGCGCCGCCGACCGTTCGTTCCTGGTCATCACCCACTACCAGCGCCTGCTGGACTACATCAAGCCGGACGTGGTGCACGTGCTGGCCGACGGCCGCATCGTCAAGAGCGGTGGCCCGGAACTGGCGCTGGAACTGGAAGCGCACGGCTATGACTTCCTGAAGGACCGGGTCGTGCCCGAGGCGGCGGTCTGATGAGCGCCCTGCTTGATTCCATGGCCCAGGCCTTCTGCGGCAGCGATGCGCGCCGCGAAGTGCTGGATGCGGCCCTGCGTGATGGCCTGCCGGCCGCCCGCAACGAAGCCTGGAAGTACACCTCGCTGCGCCAGCTGGAGCGCCGTGCCTTCGCCGCCGCGCCGCTGTCGCCGCCGGTGCTGGATGTGGCCGTGCTGGAAGACATCCCCGCGCCGCGCCTGGTGTTCGTCAACGGCCGCCTCAGCGACGCACTGAGCGACACCCACGGCCTGCCGGCCGGCGTGCAGCTGGAACCGCTGTCCTCGGCGCTGGCCGCCGGTGAGGATGCCGCGCGTTTCCTCGGCCGCCGCTACGAGCGCAGCGACGAAGTGTTCGCCCGCCTGAATGCCGCCCTGGCCGATGAAGGCGCGGTGCTGCGCGTGGACGACGGCGTGCAGGTCGAGGCACCGCTGCAGCTGGTGTTCGCCAGCGTCGCCGGTGACACCGATCTGGCCTGGCACCACCGCCACCTGATCGAACTGCGTGCCGGCGCCAGCCTGGGCGTGGTCGAACACCGCTTCAGCGTCGGTGACTCCGCCCACCTGGACAACACCGTGCTGCACGTCCACGTTGCGCGCGATGCCGTGCTCAAGCATGCGCGCGTGCAGGCCGGCAGTGCACGCCAGACCAGCATCCTGCGCACCGACGCGGTGCTGGCCCGTGACGCGCAGTATCACCGCGTGGACCTGGAACTGGGCGCCGCGCTCAGCCGCCATGAACTGAACGTACGGCTGGAAGGCGACAACGCGCAGCTGACCGCCAATGGCGTGCTGCTCGGCAATGGCCGCCGCCACGTCGATACCCGCCTGGGCATCGACCACATCGCCCGCGATACCCGTAGCGAGCTGCTGTGGCGCGGCGTGGCCGCCAACCGCAGCCGCGTGGTGTTCCATGGTGGCATCCAGATCCGCGAAGGCGCCGACGGCACCGACGCGAACCTGTCCAACAAGAACCTGCTGCTGTCGGCCGACGCCGAGATCGACACCCAGCCGGTGCTGGTGATCGATGCCGACGAAGTGAAAGCCGCACACGGTGCGACCGTCGGCCAGCTCGATGCGAACGCGCTGTTCTACCTGCGCTCGCGTGGCCTGCCACAGGCACAGGCGCAGGCACTGCTGAGTGCCGCGTTCTGCCATGAGCCGCTGAAGGTACTGCCGGATGCGCTGCGCGAGCAGCTGGCACGCCGCCTGGACAAGGCCCTGGCCGAGGCGGGTGTGGCATGAATCTCTCCACCCCGCGCCCGATCGAGGAACGCGCCAGCGCCCCTGACTGGGATCGCGTGCGTCTCGACTTCCCGCTGCTGATGCGTGAAGTGCATGGCAAGCCGCTGGTCTATTTCGACAACGCCAACACCGGCCAGAAACCGGTGCAGGTGATCGGCGCGGTGGATGAGTTCTATCGCCGCTACAACGCCAACGTCAGCCGCGCGGTGCATGCCCTGGGCAGTGAAGCCACCGATGCCTACGAAGGTGCGCGCAACAAACTGGCGCGCTTCCTCAACGTGCGCCCCAGCGATCTGGTGCTGTGCAGCGGCACCACCTTCGCCATCAACCTGGTGGCATACTCGTGGGCGCTGCCGCGATTGAAGTCCGGTGATGTAATCCTGGTCTCGCGCATGGAGCACCACGCCAACATCGTGCCGTGGCAGCTGGTCGCGCAGCGTACCGGCGCCACCATCCGCGTGGCCGAGATCACCCCGGATGGCGCGCTCGACCTGGATGCGCTGCGTGCGGCCATGACCCCCGAGGTCAAGCTGCTGGCGGTCACCCACGTGTCCAATGTGCTCGGCACGGTCAACCCGGTGCGCGAGATCTGCCGTGAGGCGCGCAAGCGCGGCATCATCACCGTGGTGGACGGTTCGCAGGCCGCACCACACCGCAAGGTCGACGTCGCCGCGATCGGCTGCGACTTCTATGCCATCACCGGCCACAAGATGTGCGGACCGACCGGCACCGGCGCCCTGTGGGCACGCCGCGAGCATCTGGATGCGATGCCGCCGTTCCTCGGCGGTGGCGAGATGATCAAGGAAGTCAGCTTCGACGGCACCGTGTTCAACGATGCCCCGCACAAGTTCGAGGCCGGCACTCCGAACATCGCCGGCTTCATCGGCCTGGGCGTGGCCGCCGACTACCTGCAGGACATCGGCCAGGAGCACGTGGAGGCGCGGGAAGCCGAGCTGCTCGCCCACTTCACCGAAGAGCTGCGCCGCGTCGAGGGCCTGCGCATCATCGGTGAAGCGCCGGAGAAGGCGGCCGTGGTCTCGTTCCTGATCGACGGCGCGCATGCACACGACTTGGCCACCCTGCTCGACCTGGAAGGCGTGGCCGTGCGTTCCGGCCAGCACTGCGCACATCCGTTGCTGCAGTACTTCGGTGTCGCGGCCACCTGCCGTGCCTCGCTGGCGTTCTACAACACGCACGAAGAGATCGAGCAGTTCATGATCGCGCTGACCAAGGTACGTAAGTTGCTCGGCTGAGGATTCGCCGGAGCCAGGGAAATACGGGAGCGCCGCAGGGGACTGCGGCGTTTTTTATGCGCGTGGGACGCAAGCCAGCAGAGGTCAAGCTGGGAAATGCTGAGCGATGCCAGGAACGGGCAATCTCATCGTAATGCCGAACTATTGCACCATCAGCGGCCTTGAGACACCGTCTTCTACATGCCAACAAGCATGGATACCCCGGAAGCAATCAAGAAGACGTACATCATCACGACGCCCCTCAACACCCACCGTTCACCCTGATGGAGCGCCTGCCCTTTGGACGAGAGGGCAAGCGCTGCGATACCACGCAAGCACCCAAGCCACCAATCAACTTTCATGATTTCGGCTGCAGCAAGTACTTCTGGCCGTTCGCGCTCGATCCTCAGCAACATCCTGTGAGCCACAAATGCGTTTATCCACATGGCACCTAGAATGATGGAAGCCCAAACCGGGTAACTCTCAACAAGGCTTTTCATCGCTCTTCACCTTGGCACTGCACTATAAAAATTCTCCAGACACGCTCCACCGTTCACATCAATCCGCAACTTCCGCTATACGGCAAACCCCTCCACCCACATCCGCCTCAACCTTGACATAGAGATTGTTCGTAAAATACACATCTCCACAGCAAACCACACGGGCATTATTCTCGTAGTACGTTACAACAAGCGAGGAATCAGCAGCGACCTCCGGTTTTGCAGCCCTGCTTTCGCCGACAGGAATTGCTCCCAGGTCAACCGCACCACCGCCGACCTCCAAGCTGATGCCATGGATCACGTCCCTTCCAACATTCTTTACAACAATCACAGGATCCGAAAACCAATCACAACCTTGCAGCCCCAGTGAAATGACCACAGCAGTCAGGCATGAGCAGATTCGACCACCCCATGCGACTGAGTGCCCAGCATCCAATTTGCATTTCGCCATTTCTTGCAGCCTCCGAACATGGAGAATAATCTGCACTTTCTCAAATAATGTACCGCCCCGCCCAGCGCTCCAAAGCCATCAGCCACGCGACGGTGCTCGATGATTCAGCCGCCACACTTATATCCTGCTCAAGCGGGAAGCTGACACAATTCGCGAGCGCTGATCGGCTCAGGCGGGGTAGAACGCCTGGGGCACTTCACCAGAGAGCTGCGCCGCCTCGCGGGCCCGCGCATTATCCGCGAAGCGCAGTGTAGGCCGCAGTGGCCTCGTTCCTGATCGGCGGCGAGCACGTTCCTGAACAACTGGCGCCCCTGCACGATCGGACAGAATGAAAGTGCGCTCGGACCCGCACTACGCGCGACCACTGCTCCAGTACTTCGGCGTCGCGGCCACCTCCCGCGCCTCGCTGGCGCTCTACAACACGCACGCCGAGATGGAGCGGTTCATGGCGGCATTGGCGAAGGTACAGAAGTTGCTGCGGTTAGCTTTCAGCAGCGCCCGAGGAAGACGAGAGCCCCGCGCGAGTCCGCGACATTTCTGCTTCTAACGACTGCCCAGATCCTTCCGCTGGATGACGGGCGTAAAAGTCGGCTTGCGGAGGAAAAACACAAGCACCAACCAATGCAATTCTGCCCAGAACGCCCACTAGGCGAGAACTTCCATGATGCATCATATGAGCAACGATAGATTTCGCCGACAAGGCTCGCCAAGCGCTTGGCACCAACCCACTCGACTCATTCGCTATAAACCCAAATGAACGCCTTCCATTACACCCATCCGGTCTACATCCACCGGAGCACTTGGGGATCTGGGAGCACCATCGCTATTCCATCGAAACGTGCCGGTCATCCGCAAGAATTTCTCCTCCCCACCCTCAACCGAAGGAATTTCTCGAAAGGCATCCGGACTGGATTCTGGATAGGCCACCAATGAGCTGAATGAGTCCCTTGCGTCCAGTTCATCACGCGAGGGAAAGATCAAGATCGCACCATTGACCTGATCTATCCATGCATGGAAAGAAACCACTCGCCCATCAAATTTCTCTGGCTGAGACAACAGCGCATACATCGTGGTCATGCATGTCTCAGCTCCCAACTCATTGCCATGAAATTTACAGGCGGCTGGAGCTTCCGCGGAACCTACTTCCTGCGAAGAACAAGCGCTAAGCATGAAAATCAGCGCAACAACTGCAAACCACCCGCGTCCGGAATCCATCGTTTCACCTTATAGTAATCTTCGGCCGCAATGTGCGCGCCAGGGCTCGTTCCAGCATTGACCGCGCCATTCATACCCCTGAAGTCGAATCCCATGAGGGAACCGCCAGGAGTGGCCACATAGCTGTCAGCACCTGCAGATCTTGCTCTCTCCACATCACCATGGAGATAGACCGCCTGCTTGCCCGTGCGCTCGTTGCGCTAGAAACACAATACGCCGCCGTTGTCGTAGCCGAACGAGAAGGCTTACCGCTGCGGACCGATAGGTTGCCCTGGTCGTCATAGCGCTAGTCCGGTCGCGAGTGCGCCCGCTGTGGTTTCGACCACATTGATCAGGCGATTGGTCGCTGAGGCTCAGTAGCCAATGCCCCTGAGCCAGCTGCAGGGCACTTTTACCCTCTAAATGCGTCCATTTCTCAGCTTATCAAGATGAAAGTTATAACAAAGGCAGTGAACGAGACACCCAATGAGACTCTTATCACAACGAGCTCTTTCCTAAGCTCCTGCAACTTTTCCAGTGGAGCCTTCCGTTCAAGACCCAGCGCCACAGCCAGATAGGTCATCTGTCCACGGAGTCCAAATGATTCCGGAGAGTCCAGGTCTTTCCACAATTTTGGATAAAGCGCTCGGAAACGAAATGTAAATCGATAGAAGACCACCAAGTAGATAATTCCGAATATGACTGCAACTGACAACATTACGTTTGAAATCACGGCAATTTTCCCGGCGTTAGCCCAACCTCAAATATTTCCACTCTAGCAGAAACTCCAAGCCCTCCGTTGATGCTCAACTCGAACTTTGCTGGAGGCGTGTAGCGAAAACCAGCCCCTAGGACGACGATTGCGCCCACTTCCGCTCCGACATTGAGCCCCGCATCGGCTGGAGCGAGATTCTGCGACGGAAGGAAATCGTAGCTCGCCGTGAATAAGTTCACAGTGCCAGCTGCCGTCGCTCCAAGTGCCGGAGTTATGATCGAGTAGCGATTATTGTCAGGGCCCTTCTTGAATTCGCCTTTGAAGCCAACGCCTAGTGCGGCAGCATATGTGAATGTCGCCTGCTTATCGCCCGTGAAGTAGCTTGTCATCTGCCCTTTGCCGCCCGAGTGAGCAGCACTCGGCGACTGAACGGTCGAACTCTCTGACGACAGAGAGCCTCCCGAAGGCATTGCCCCAGTGTCCAACGGGCTCCTCGCAGACGTCGCCAGCATCGCTTTGGCTACAGCACCTCCACCACAAATGTTTGAGCCAGTGACCCTCTCACAGCGACCATCGGGGTCAGTGTACTTGTAGGGACTGCTTGCAGCGTACTTGTAGCGATTGAAGAATCCGGTCGGATCGGCAAATGCGGTCATAGGGTCAGACGACAAGAACCTGCCGAGCGTGGGGTCATAATACCGCTGCTGCATATAGCTCAGCCCCGTACCTGAGTCTGTCACATGCCCCGTATACCCCGGCCCATCCTTCAGCGGCCGGTTGACCACGGCCCCATACGGCTCATACACCGTGCGCTCGATGACATTGCCGCTTGCATCGGTGATCGCCACGGGTGAACCGAGCGCATCTGTGTGGATGTACTCGACTACTTCCTGAGCTGCCGCTGGTGCTGCGCCGACCACCAGTGCACCCGACGCGAGCGCCACGCGGATCAACATCGCAGAGAATCCGTTCATGTCTTACTCCCAAAGTACGCCGCGAGTGACCGGGAAGCTTGCCGACCATTCTGAACAACCGCCGGCATTGCACGCCCGCACCCGGTAGCTGCTGGCGCAGTACGTACCATTCCTTGACTGCACATAGGTCTTGGGACCTGCATACAGAGTCTTGCCGCCGGACGCCGGCTCCAGCTGGTACTCCGTTGCGCCGGCCGAGGCGACCCAACCCACCGTGCATTGGATCTGATAAGGCGCCGTCTTGCTGCTCAGCCATTGAGCCTCAAAGAGATAGGTTGCCCCCGGTGGCAGCACCACGGACACGGTCGCCACTCCGGAGTTCAGGCTGCACCCTGCGAAGTTGCAGGCACGTACGCGATATGCGTAGCTGCCATTTCCGCGACTTGCACCAAAGCTGTTTCCGACGCCGTTATGCACCACCGTCCAGCCACCTCCGTTGGCGCTTTCCTCCAGTACGAAGCTCTCGCTGTTGGGGGGTACCGACCAGCTCAGGCTGTACTGCGGCACGTTCACCAGGCCCGGCGCACTGATTACCGGCTCGATCGCCGGCGCCCCGATCACCGCAACCGTCGCGGTGGCCGACCATGGCCCGCAGCCCGCGCCGTTGCAGGCAGCAACCCGATAGCCATAGCTGCCCACGCCGCGCGCAGCGGTGGCATAGGAGCTGGCGTTGCCGTCGAACAGCGTGACCCATCCCCCACCATTGCTGCTTTCCTGCAGGGTGTAGCGTGTGGCACCGGCCACTCCATTCCAGCCAATGCCGATACTGCCCGGTGCAGATCGCGCCGGCGCGGAGACGCTTGGCGCAGCGGCAGGTGGATACACCACTGCCACCGACGCCGTGGCGCTGTATCCGGTGCATCCCACCGGATTACATGCGCGGATCCGGTAGCTGTAACTTCCCGCGGCCTTACCACTGAATGCCTTGGACTGACCGGCTGCGTTATGAACCTGACCCCATGCACCTCCGTTGGCGCTTTCCTGCAACTCATAGCGCTCGGCGCCAGACGCTGCGGACCACCCCACGTTGTAAGTGCCATTGAAGGCTGTGGCGGGCACCGTCAGTGCGGGCACCGTGGACGGTGCCAGCGCCACAGCCACTGACGCGACGTTACTCCATCCGCCGCACACCGCACGGCAGCCGCGCACTCGGAACTGATAGGTGCCGGTAACCAGGCCAGTGCTGGTGAACGACTGCGCCGCGCCATCGAAGACCGTACTCCAGGTGCCGGTCAGCGCACGCTGCAGTTCGTAGCGGTTGGCCCCACCTGCCGGACTCCAAGTCAGGTTCACGCTGCCTTGGGTGATGTAGCCTGATGCACTCAGCGCGGGCACGCCCGGCGCCGCCGCACCATGCACCTGCGCCACCAGGCTGCCTGACAGGTACAGGTAGTCGGTCTGTTTGCCTGTGCGTTCGTTGCGCTGGAAACGCAGCACGCCGCCGTTGTCGTAGAACGAGTAGATCGCGCCGGCCCCTTCCGCCGATGCTTTCACGCGTCGACCGTGGGCATCGTATTCGTAGCTTTCCGCCGTGCCGACCGCGCGCAGGCGGTTGCCGAAGTCGAAGGTGAACGGCTGGCCATTGCGGATGGAGAGGTTGCCCTGCACGTCGTAGCCCAGGCCGGTCACCGTGGCACCACTGCCGGTCTCGACCACATTCACCAGCCGGTTGGTCGGATCAAAGTAGTGCGTGCGATCCCTGCTGCCCACCTTGGCCCGGCGCAGATTGTCCAGCGCGTCGTACTCATACAGAGCATTGCCGAATCCCGGTGCCATCACGGTGCGCAGCCGGTCCAGGCCGTCATAGGTCATGTCACGGTTCCCCGGCGCCCCCGGCAGGCCGTCGGAGATGGCCATGACATTGCCGCCAGCATCATAGTCGTAGCTGTCGTCGAGCACGGCAGCGGCGGCCGTGGCGTCACGGCTGCGGTCGGGCAGGCCGCGCGCGTTCTGGGTCATCGTATGCACGACCCCGTTGCCGTAGACGAACCGTGCCAACGCACCATTGGCGAAATAGGTGGCTTCCTTCGCATAGCCACCCACTGTTGTCGCTCTGCCCAGGGCATCGGGTGCATAGCTGACGACCCGCCCGCCGGGATAGGTGTTGCTGGCCAGGGTGCCGTTGGCATCGTAGCCATAGGCGAGGTTCAGCGTGCCCAGGTCCGGGTGCTGCAGGGTTTCGCCAGTGAGCAGGCGGCGCCGGTTGTACTGGTATCGGTTGATGACGACCGGTCGTGCCGCATCGTTCTGGGTACTGATTTCCGCCGGCAGGCCATCGGGCGTGTAGGACCATGATTGACTGCCGCGTCCATCCGGGAAAGTCAGCATCGATAGGCGATTGGCGGCGTCATAGCTGCGCTTCACCGCGCGACCACTGGCCAGTGCTTCGCTCCGGTTGCAGCCAGCGGTGCTGGTCAGCCCGGTACCGGCCGCCGACCACAGGACATTGCCTGCCGCATCATAGTCCTGCACGGTGGCGCCGGTTTCCGGCTCGATCGTCTTGCACAGTTGCTGATAGGCGTCATAGACATAGCGGCGTGTCAGCGACTGGCTGCCGTCCGCGCTGCGTCGGGTAATGGCCAGCGGCTTGCCGAGGACGTCACGCTGGATCTCGGTCACCACGCCTTCCGGATGCTGCAGTGTCAGCGGCATCTCATAGGTTGGCTGGTCATACGCCAGGTGCCGCGTGGTCGTGGACTGGCCGCGCGGGTTGGTCGCCTTCACGGAAAGATTGCCCACGTACTCGGTACGGGTCGCCAGTGTGCCCAGCTCCGAGGATTGACTCACGAGCACCGGCCGGCCCAGCGCATCGTACTGCGTGGTGGTGCCGTCCAATGCCGCGCCGATGCTGGAAAACTGCCGGGTCGGATAGGAGACGAACACCGTCCTGCCGCTGCTGTCGTAGCGGGTCACCACGGCACTGTCGCGCACGTTGTTGGCATTCTCGGTCACAAGCACCGGCCTGAACATGGCATCCAGGTAGGTATCGGTACGCCTGCCGCCCTGCGTGCGCGAATGCTTCCAGGCACCGGCCGGCACGCCGAACTGCGCGCTTCCCAGACGCTGCAGGTCCATCGTTACGCCATTCCAGTTCACCGTATCGCCGGTGGGGAACTGCTGGCTGCGCAGACGCCCCATGCTGTCGTAGCTGAAGCTGGTGGTTGCGCCGGTCTCGTCGGTCAGCGAGGTGATCCAACCGTTGTCGTCGACGGCAACAGTGCGCACCGCGCCATTTGGCGCCTCGGCTGTGGCCGGCATCCGCAGTTGCTGCGGAACACCGCGCTTCCACCCCGACAGATGGCTGGTATTGCCGCGGCCATCGGATACCGACGCCACGGTGCCGTCGGCCGCATAGGTCACCTGCTGTGCCAGACGACCGAATGCGTAGGCGCGCAAAGGCAACGCTTTGGCCGTGTCGAACTCGGTGCGGGACTGTTCAATGCCATTGACGACGCTACGCGCGGACTGACCGTTCACCCATAGCGCGGGATTGTCGTAGTAGGCCGTGGTGCTGGTGCGACTCTGTCCGGCGGAATTTGCTTCAACGACGGTGACTTCACGTGCAAATGCATCAAAGGTCTGCACGGTCCGGCTGAACTGCACACCGTCCTGCTCCACAACAGTGGACTGGACAGGGCGGTTGTAGTGCGCCTTGAGGTCATTCGCACCGTACTTGAAGTCCTTGCCGGCTTCCTTCGGGAAGGGCGCCGCGTCCAGCTGGGCATCCGGATAGTAGTTGTTGCGGTCAACGCGCACGACCGAACTACCCGATCGCGTCGTCGTCGACAGTAGAAGACCATCGTTATAGGCGACTTCCTTGCCGAATTCGTATACGCGTACGACGCCATCCGGCAGCGTCTCGGTGGTGATCTTCGGCTCTGCCTGGCCTGCAGGGATTACCGGACCGCCCAGATCCTGTGCGTAAGCCCCGTTGAGATTGGTGTACTGATAGGTCCACTGCGCGGTGGGAATGCCCGGACCACTGATGGTCTTGGCCACCAGCGACATCGCATCACGGTAGACCGGTGTGTAGTTCCAGCCTTCTGCGATGAGATGATTGTCGCCAGAGGTCTGGCAGTCCAGAGTGACGTTCTTGCGCCCATGGCGGAATGGGCGGAACAGGAACGTTCCCAGTGCACCCGATGGATGCTGGACGGTCATGGTGATTTCGCTGGGCACGATCTTGTTCACACGCGAACAGGTCGCCGGGTATTCCATGTAATCCCAGATGTTCTGCCCGGTGTACTCGGCGTACTTGTGCGTAACCGATAGCGGCGGCAGGCTGTAGGTCCACTGGGTTCCATCGGGCAGCGTCACCGTCCGCAGGATGTCGGCATCCGTATAGCCGTAAGTCCAGGTGCGCCCGGCGGCAGTTGCAGAGGCGATCAACCCGTTCGATTGGTACGCAAGGCTGATTTCGCGGCCATCGCTTGCGGTGATGCGCTGGAGTCGGGTACCGGACCATTCATAGCGCACCCAGTTTCCGAAACGATCAACAATCTGCGATGGATACAGGTGAACTCGCTTGCGCCCCAACTGGGCGTTGCTTTCCGGTCCGAACGGCTGCAGGGTCGCGGAGCTGTTGGGGCGAGCCACCATCCAGTCAAAATAGTATTTGGTCCCATCCGGTGCATGTCCCAGGAATCCTTCGCCGGCCTGTCCGCTTTTCAATGCGGCCAAGCAGGTGAATACCCAACCGCCTTTTGTATTCCATGGCGCGGGCTGTCCCAGCTGCGGCCGGGGTTGCCGCGCATCGCCATTGCCGCCCAGCAGTGGTTCGCCCCCACCTCCGGGCAGCGAAAGCCGCACGCCATCCCAATAAGTGTGTGGATTGAAGTTGACCTTCTGAGTGTTCCGGCGATTCCAGACCTCCAGCGTTGGCGGAGCACCGACGGTGGTACAGCGCGCGGCCGGCATCCAGTGCCCTTGAGCTGCAGTCTCGGGGAGATCGCCATAGACACCTGACAGCGACGGAACATCCAGATCCCAGTCGCCAAGAGGACTTTCACTGCTGCCGTCGCTGGCTGATCGGCTGCGACTGAGCGCGACCGGGAGTCCGCTGTTGCCCGGCAGCGAGATATCGGTAGCCTTGAAGCTGATCGAGCCGTCATAGAGATTGACCTGCTCGCCGAAGATCTCGCCCTTCAGCGGCTCGACGAGATCACCGTACTTCAGGCGCTTGTCGTACTCCTGCCGCCAGGTCGGGACGATCTGCGCCAGGCCCACTGAAGGAAGCCCGATCGCGGCCAGCAGCAGAAGAAGCGTCGAAAGGCCGGCCGGGCCAGACTGGCGCGGGCGGAGCGTGGCAAGAGACCGCATGGGATCCTCCTTGGATCGTCCGTTCCTTGAATGCGTGCACGTACGCGACAGTCGCAACGCTGGCCGTGCCACGCGTTATTTATGAACATGGAATGAAGGCGGCGTCAAGGCTCCGTTCACGACAGTGTTTCCATCGGCGGTTGGTCCCAGGGCGTGCGGCCTGACCCACGCCCCACCTAGAATGGCGCCATGAGCAACCTGACCTTCCGCGCCGCCACGTCGGCCGATATCCCTGCCCTGATCTCGCTGGTGACCTCCGCCTACCGGGGTGACGCCAGCCGGGTCGGCTGGACCACCGAAGCCGACCTGCTGGACGGCGCCCGCATCGATGCCGAAGGCATCCAGACCGACCTCGACCGGCCCCGCTCGACCATCCTGCTGGCGGAGCGCGAGGGCCGCCTCGTGGCCTGCGCCCACGTCGCCGATGTAGACGGCAAAGGCTACTTCGGCATGTTCTCGGTCGATCCGGCCCAGCAGGGGGGCGGCGTCGGCAAGCAGCTGATGGATGCGGCCGAAGCCCACGCCGCGCGCGAATGGGGCGTGCCGGTGATGCAGATGACCGTGATCGACGTGCGCGACGAACTGATCGCCTTCTATGAGCGCCGTGGCTACCGCCGCACCGGCATCAAGAAGCCGTTCCCCTACGGCGACGAGCGCTTCGGCATTCCCAAGCGCGACGATCTGCGCTTCGAGATCCTGGAAAAGCCGCTGGCGGGAGCCACCGCATGAGCGATGCGTGGACCTTCGTCTGCGCCGGCAGCGACCTGCTGCCGGGTGAAATGAAGAGCGTGTTCGACGAGGTTACCGGTACGCCGATCGTGGTGTTCAACCTCGATGGCGAGCTGTATGCCCTGGAAGACCAGTGCACGCACGAGGAATTCGAGTTGTCCTCCGGCGAGTTCAACACCACCGAAGGCAGCGTCGAGTGCGTGCTGCACGGTGCCCGCTTCGACGTGCGTGATGGTCGTGCCCTGTGTGCCCCCGCGTACAGCCCGGTCCCCAAGTTCCCGGTCAAGCGCGAGCACGACGCCATCTGGACTCGCGACGACCGGGACTGACCGGCAGCGACACCCGCCCCGCCCGGGAAGGCCCTGCAGGCGCCCACAGGGCCGCGAGGGGCTAGGTACAGACCTCCCGCAACACCGAAGATGCGAATCATTATCGTTGCTGTTACTCTACGTAACATCTTCGTAATGCCCATCGCCGCGCCATGGCCTCGCCCGCGCCCATCGCTACGCTCTGCCAGCTTGCCCGCACGGGCGGGCCGCTGTTGGCTGCGCTGCTGCTGGCACTGCTGCTGGGATGGTCGGCGCTGCATGAAGGGTCGCGCAGCTCGCTGGTCACCACGCCGGCGCTGCAGGCGCAGGACAGCCTGCCCGCAGCGCCTTTCGGCACGCCGCCCCGCGAGCAGGCCATGCCACGGGTGGAAGCCGAGCCCGATGACAGCCGGAGCATCAAGTCCCCGCTGCTGCGGCAGTTGTGTGGCCCGCTTCCAGTGCCGCCACCGGTGCCGGCAACCGCGCCGTCACCCTACCCGGCCCCTGCGCTCCCGTCGCGCTACCACTACCCCCCCGGCCAGGCGCCTCCGTCCCTGCTGAGCTGACGCTCTCCCCGTCCGCGCCCGGGCGTCCGGCGCTTGCCGGACCTCCACCTCCGATCCCGCTTCGAGTCCGCTTCCGATCCTGCCTGCCGCGCCGTCATCCGGCACCGGCGGATCGTTCCTGTTCCGCTACCCACCAGACCCATGAACCCGATCAAGAGCCGCAAGCACGCCTCCCCACTCCGCAACCTGCCGTTGGCGACTGCCAGTCTGGCCGCCGGCCTCGGCCTGGCCACGCTGCCGGCGCTGGCCCACGCCGATGCGACTGACAATGCCCGCACGCTGGACAAGATCGACGTGCACGCCACGCGTGGCTACAAGGCCGACAAGGTCGCCTCGCCGAAGTTCACCCAGCGCCTGCAGGACACCCCGCAGACCATCCAGGTCATCACCAGCGACCTGTTCAACCAGCAGGGTGCCACCACCCTGACCGAAGCGCTGCGCAACAGCCCGGGCGTGGGTACCTTCTATGCCGGCGAGAACGGCAACACCACCACCGGCGATGCGCTGTTCATGCGCGGCTTCGACACCTCCAACAGCCTGTTCGTCGATGGCGTGCGCGACCTCGGCTCGATCTCGCGCGACGTGTTCAACATCGAACAGGTGGAAGTGACCAAAGGGCCGGCAGGGACCGACAATGGTCGCTCGGCGCCGACCGGCGCCATCAACCTGGTGAGCAAGCAGGCCACCCTGCAGGACGCCACGTCGGCCAGCGTTTCGCTGGGCAGTGACCAGCAGCGCCGGACGACCGGTGACTGGAACCAGTCGCTGAGCGCGACCAGCGCGCTGCGCGTCAACGCGATGTGGCAGGACAGCGACCAGCCCGGCCGCGATCATGTGCAGAACAAGCGCTGGGGCCTGGCCCCGTCGCTGGCGTTCGGCCTGGGCACGGCCACCCGCTACTACCTCAACCTGCTGTACGTGAAGCAGGACAACGTGCCCGACGGCGGCGTGCCGACCCTGGGGCTGCCGGGCTGGACGCCGCAGCCGACACTCGAAGCCCTGGCCGGGCATCCGGTGGATCCGGAGAACTTCTACGGCACCCGTGCCGACCACGACGACGTGACCGCGAAGATGGCCACGTTCCGCTTCGAACATGATTTCAACGACAGCGTGCGCCTGACCAATACCGCGCGTTGGGGCCGCACCGAGCAGGACTACCTGCTCACCGCCTTCATGGGTACCGGCGCGCTCGGCGCCAATGGTCGTCCGACCGGCAACATCGGCTACACCAACCCGGCCGACCGTTCGACCTACACGATCGCGCGCAGCCTGCCGACCTTCAAGGACCAGCGCAACACCATCCTGACCGACCAGTTGAACCTGCGGGCCGACTTCAGCACCGGCGCCATCGGCCATGCCCTGAGCGCAGGCCTGGAGTTCACCCGCGAAGAACTGGACAGCTACGGCCAGGCGGCCACCGGCGGCACCAGCTGGCCTGCCGCGAACCTGTACGACCCGGACTGGAACGTGACCGGGCTGACCTGGGCGCATAACGGCGCCGATGCCCACGGCAAGACCACCACGTCCTCGGCGTATCTGTTCGACACGCTGGCATTCGGCGACAGCTTCCTGCTGACTGCCGGCGTGCGTGCCGACCACTACAAGACCGAGTACGCCAGCGCCTCGGTCTGCGGCGGCCGGAGTGGCCCCGCCTGCGGCAGCAATCCGGCCGGCACCGTGCTGCGCAACCCCACGCTGGAGGCCTCCGACACTCTGTTGAACTGGAAGCTGGGCGCGCTGTACAAGGTGGGCGACACGGTCAGCGTGTATGCCAACTACGCGATCTCGCAGCAGCCCCCGGGCGGTGCCAACTTCCAGCTGAGCAGCTCGGCCAGCAGCGCCGACAACCCCAAGCTGGACCCGCAGAAGGCCAAGACCTTCGAGGTCGGCAGCAAGTGGGCATTCCTGGATGATGCACTGGCCGTCAACCTGGCGTTGTTCCAGACCGACGTCGACAACGAGATCAATACCACCGTGCTCGACGAGGCCGGCAACCCGACCCAGACCGGCAGCAAGCGCGTGAAGGGCGTGGAGCTGTCCGCCGTGGGCCGCCTGACCGACAACTGGTCGGTGTCTGCCGGTTTCAGCCACCTCGACACCGAAGTGAAGGAAGGCGCCAAGGTCGCCGCCGACGGCACCACCAACCTGACGTACACGCCGGACGATACGTTCACCGGCTGGACCAGCTACACGCTGGCCCACGGCATCACCGTCGGGGGTGGCGTGCGCTACGCCGCCGGCATGCATCGTGGCACCGACGGTGCTGTCGGCACGCCGTCATTCACCAAGTCCTACGTGGTGTACGACGCCGTGGTGTCGTGGGCGGTCAACGAGAACATCTCGCTTCGCTTGAACGGCTACAACCTGTTCGACAAGGCCTACGTGGCCAGCATCAACAAGAGCGGCTACCGTTACACCCCGGGTGCCCCGCGCACCTTCCTGCTCAGCGCGGACATCCGCTTCTGATGTCCTGGCGCGGGGGAGCCCGGCTCCCCCGCGCAACGACGAGACGACACCATGCTGCTGCACATTCCCAACGTGCTCACCGCTGATGAAGTGGCACAGGTCCGCAAGCAACTGGACACCGCGGACTGGACCGATGGCCGCGAGACCGTGGGTGCCCAGGGTGCGCAGGTGAAGCACAACGAACAGCTGCCGGACGCGTCACCGGTGAAAGCCGAGCTGGGTGCCGGCGTGCTCGCCGCACTGCGGCGCAGCCCGCTGTTCTTCGCTGCGGCACTGCCGTTGAAGATCCTCCCCCCACGCTTCAACCGCTACCGCGGCGGCGGCACCTACGGCTTCCACGTCGATGGCGCAGTGATGAACCTGGGCAACGGCGAGCAGCTGCGCTCGGACATCTCCTGCACCCTGTTCCTGTCGGCGCCGGACGAGTACGACGGCGGCGAGCTGATCATCAGCGACACCTACGGCGAGCACGAGGTGAAGCTGCCGGCCGGCGACCTGATCGTCTATCCCTCCAGCAGTCTGCACCAGGTCAATCCTGTTACCCGGGGCGCGCGCGTGGCGTCGTTCTTCTGGGTGCAGAGCATGATCCGCGACGATGTACAGCGTCGCCTGCTGTGGGAAATGGACACGTCCATCGAGCGCCTGCGACAGACGGGAGGCGACGCTGATGCGGTGCTGCAGCTGACCGGCGTGTATCACAACCTGCTGCGACGCTGGAGCGAGGTCTGAGCCACTCCAGGCCGCGCCTTACATTTTAGCAATCATTCTCATTTGCATCCGCTAACAGCTCTCATTACAATCACGCCCCGTTGATGCTGGCCGCTGCCGGCAAACTATCTGGGGACCCCCGCTTGCTGCGCCCGCTCCGCCCTCGCCCACTCATCCATCGCAAGATGGGCACCGCCATGCGCGGCCAGCGTCCCGCGCTGGCCAGCCTGCTGGCATGGGTGGCGATGCTGGCGTTGCTGCTGGGCACCCTGCCGCTGCTGCCGCACCCGGCCACAGCGATGACCTTGCAGATGCCGCTGGAAGAACGTGGCGGCGAAGGCCCGTTGCAGGAAGAAGCCCCGGCCAAGCTGCGCCGCTGTGCCTCCGCCCCGGTAAAAGCGGCCGAGAAGGCGCCGCCGCTGCTGCTGGCCAGCCAGTGGCTGCGTACCGAACTTGAACTCGTACCCGCCACGCCGGCCATGCCCGGTGTGCGCCCGGACTGGCCGCTGGCCGCTCCGGACACGCCCTGGGCCGACGCGCCCGGGCGTCGCCAGCAACGCGGCCAGGCGCCGCCGCTCGCCTGATCCACGGCCCGACGTGACCGCCTGCGCGGTCGCGTCCACACGCCGCTGACTGCTTCTTCCCTGCCGCCCCTGACCGGGCTTTCCCTGCCTGCCGTGCGCGCTCCGCACCCGGCATCGCGCTGCCTTACATCCTTCGAGGTATCTGCCATGGCCCAGCGCCATCGTGTCCGTTCGTCCCTGTCCCGCCCCCTGCTGACCAGCGCCGTGCTGGCGGCGATGGCGGCCCCTGCTTTCGCCCATGCAGAGATCGCAGGCGCCCCGCAGACCCTGGACAAGGTGGTCGTCACCGCCTCCGGCTTCGAACAGAAAATCACCGATGCCCCGGCCAGCATCAGCGTGGTCAGCCGCGAGGAACTGAGCAAGCGCCCCTACACCAGCCTGGTCGATGCGCTGCGCGATGTGGAAGGCATCGACGTCGGCCTGGAAGCCACCGACAAGAATGGCCGCGCCACCGTCTCCATGCGTGGCCTGCCCTCGGAATACACCCTGGTACTGATCGACGGCCGCCGCCAGAGCAACGTCGGCCAGCTGTATCCCAACAACTTCGGTGGCGGACAGTTCTCCTACCTGCCGCCGCTGGATGCGATCGAGCGCATCGAAGTGGTGCGCGGCCCGATGTCCACGCTGTACGGCTCGGATGCGATGGGCGGTGTCATCAACATCATCACCCGCCGCAACCAGGACAGCTGGCACGGCGCGCTGACCCAGGGCTTCACCGTGCAGCAGGACGACCAGTTCGGCGATGCCCGCAGCACCGACGTGTACCTGAGTGGTCCGCTGCTGAAGGACCGCCTGGGCCTGTCCGTGCGCGGCAGCTACTACGATGCGAAGGCGTCCAATCCGGAATGGGATGCGCTGCCGTTGCCCGATGGCACCCTGTGGGAACGCAGCATCGGCTTCGGAGGTGGCGGCAAGTCGGTGGCCAACACCAACTGGAACACGGGCGTGCGCCTGAACGTCCACGTCAATGACGACCACGAACTGTGGCTGGACTACGACGTGTCGCGGCAGAAGTACGACAACAGCGAGGGCCAGACCGGCACGCTCGACAGCCTGGCCAGCCTGTGGCGCGTCGGCAATGCGGTCATCCCCGATCCGGATGGCGGCGGCACCATCACCCGCCGCGTGGTGCAGCCGCGCGTGGGCTACACCGCCTACCAGCGCTATGAGCGTGACCAGGTATCGCTGACCCATCAGGGCCGCTACAGCTTCGGCACCTGGCAGACCTCGCTGACCCACAGCAAGAGCAGCAACCTCGGCCGTTCGCTGCCACTGACCCTGGACGAGCGCGCCAACCTGCAGACGCTGTGGAATGACGTCTGCCGCCGCACCGGCGCCGCCAACAACTGCGCGGCCGGTCGTGGCAATGCGCTGTCTGCCCTCGACCCGAGCGAGATGGCGCGCCTGCAGGCGTTCCTGCCACGTCCGCTGCGCACGATGGAGCTTGAGGGTTACGTGCTCGACACGATGCTCGACCTCGATTTCGGCGCGCACAAACTGACCGTTGGCGGACAGTACAACGACACCGATATGGTCGACGGCGTGTTCGGCATGGATGGCGCCGGCTACCGCAGCAACACCCGGCAGAAGCACCGCATGTGGGCCCTGTTCGCGGAGGACAACTGGGCACTGACCGATACCCTCACGGCAACCTTCGGCCTGCGCTACGACGACCACAACGTGTTCGGCAGCCATGTCAGCCCGCGCGGCTACCTGGTGTGGAATGCGAGCGACGCATGGACCTTCAAGGGCGGTGTCAGCACCGGCTACAAGACACCGCGCCCGGATCAGCTGTTCCCGGGCATCACCGGCTTCGGTGGGCAGGGCGTGCTGCCGCTGGTCGGTTCGCCGAACCTCAAGCCGGAGACCAGCACCAACTACGAGCTGGCTGCCTATTACGAAGGCCAGCGCTGGGGCTTCAACGTCACCGGCTTCTTCAACCGGTTCGAAGACAAGATCGCCAGCGGCGGCACCTTCCCGAACTGCGAAGTGGCTCCGGCCGGCAACGGCTACTGCGTGGACATCGGGCCGGGCTGGGCCTCGCTGGGCTACAGCACCTTCACCCAGAGCGTGAACATCGACAAGGCCGAAACCCGTGGCGCCGAACTGGCCGCGCACGTCGATCTGCTGGAAACCCTGCAGCTGCGAGGCAACTACACCTGGACCCGCAGCGAACAGACCAGTGGCCCGCAGAAGGGACTGCCGATCAGTGGCACCATGCCGGCCAGGCACATGGCCAACGCCAGCCTCAACTGGCAGGTCAGCGACGCGGTCAGTCTGTCGCTGATCGGCGAAGGCCGCTACGACCGCTACCGCGATACGATCCTCGATGCGGCCGGCAACAGCCACGACCGCGTCTACGAGGACTACACGATCTTCCACCTCGGCGGCAGCTGGAAGGCCAACGCATGGCTGACCGTCAACGCACGCGTCAACAACCTGCTCGACAAGGACTTCGTCTCGCAGTCGTGCCTGCTGATCAGCCAGAGCGAGTTCAGCTGCGTGGACGATTACGCAACCAAGGACCAGCGCCGCAGCTACTGGATCTCGCTCAACGCGAAGTTCTGAGGCGACCCTGACCGGTGCCGGCCGTGGCCGGCACCGGGATACAGAACGACACGCAATTGCGAGCTATTCTCATCAATGATGTAATGCGCAGTCCGCATCCGCCCTGAATCCCCGTCGTGAGCCGTTCCGTTCCCTCCAACGTGCAACAGCAACAGAGCCGCGGCTTCTGGCTGCGGACGCTGCACCAGTGGCACTGGATCAGCTCGGCGGTGTGCCTGATCGGCATGCTGCTGTTCGCGGTGACCGGCCTGACCCTCAACCACGCAGCGAAGATCGAAGCCAAGCCCCAGGTGCAGAACCAGCAGCTGCAACTGCCGGCCGATCTGCGCGGCCAGCTCGGCACGCGCGAAGACGGAAACGCGCCGATTCCGCGCCCGGCCCGGCAATGGCTGGATACGCAGCTGGGCATCGCCATCGGCGGTCGCCCGGCCGAGTGGTCGGCCGAGGAGATCTACGTGTCGTTGCCACGCCCCGGCGGCGACGCCTGGCTCAGCATCGATCGCGAAACCGGCGCGGTGGAATACGAATCAACCTCCCGCGGCGTGGTGTCCTACCTCAACGACCTGCACAAGGGCCGCAACGCGGGCCCGGCGTGGGGCTGGTTCCTGGACCTGTTCGCCGTGGCCTGCCTGGTGTTCTGCATCACCGGCCTGTTCCTGCTGCACCTGCATGCACGGCAGCGGCGCATGACCTGGCCGCTGGTCGGCCTCGGCCTGATGATCCCGCTGTTGATCGCCCTGCTGCTGATCCACTGAACCATCGAATCCCCTTCACCGGAGCCGCCCCATGCGCGTCACCCTGACCATCGCCCTCAGCGGCCTGCTGGCCACCTCGCCGGCCTATGCCGCCACGCTCGACATCAACGTCGAGGTGCCCAAGCTCAATGTCGCCGAGTATCACCGTCCCTACGTAGCGGTGTGGCTGGAAGGCGCCGACCAGAAAGTCGCGGCCAACCTGTCGGTCTGGTACCAGCAGACCAGCAACAACGAAGGCCATGGCACCAAGTGGCTGCCCGACCTGCGCCAGTGGTGGCGCAAGAGCGGCCGCACCCTGCAGGTGCCCGTGGACGGCGTGACCGGCCCAACCCGCCCGGCCGGCAAGCACGCGCTGTCGTTCAACGACAAGCAGCCGGCGCTTAAGCAGCTGGCCCCGGGCAACTACACCCTGGTGGTGGAAGCGGTGCGCGAAGTCGGTGGCCGCGAACTGCTAAAGATCCCCTTCACCTGGCCGGCCACCGCCGCACAGAACGGCAAGGCGCAGGGCGCCACCGAACTGGGCCAGGTGACCCTCGCCATCAAACCGTAACCGCCTGAGCCGGGGTCAGAGCCCTTTCCGTTGGAAGGGGATTTGACTCCGGGGTCGGATCCCTTCCGCAGGAAGGGCTCTGACCCCACCCATCCAACGTCCCTGGAGTCTTCCGCATGAAGCGCACGCTCGTCCTCGCCGCCGCTCTGGCCGCTGCCCTTCCCTTTTCCGCACTCGCCCACAAGGCCTGGCTGCTGCCTTCGCAGACCGTGATCGCCGGCAATGCGCCGTGGATCACTGTTGATGGTGCGGTCTCCAACGACCTGTTCTACTTCAACCACGTGCCGCTGCGCCTGGAATCGCTGGTGATCACCGCGCCGGACGGCAGCACCGTGCAGCCGCAGAACGCCTCGACCGGCAAGTACCGCAGCGTGTTCGATCTGGAGCTGAAGCAGCAGGGCACTTACCGCATCGCTTCGGTCAATGACGGCCTGTTCGCCACCTACGAACAGAACGGCGAGCGCAAGCGCTGGCGCGGTACCGTCGCCACCTTCGGCGAACTGCCCAAGGGCGCGGAGAAGCTGGAAGTGAGCCAGTCGGTCGGCCGCGTGGAGACGTTCGTGACCAATGGCGCGCCGAACGATACCGCGCTGAAGCCGACCAACCGCGGCATCGAGCTGGTTGCGGTCGGTCACCCGAACGACCTGTTCGCCGGCGAGGAAGCCACCTTCCGCGTGCTGGTCGATGGCAAGCCGACGGCTGGCCTTGCCTTCGAGATCGTGCGCGGCGCCACCCGCTACCGCAACGCGCAGGACGAACTGAAGGTGACCAGCGACGCCAAGGGCGAGATCAAGGTGACCTGGCCGGAAGCTGGCATGTACTGGCTGGAAACCGGCACTGAAGACAACAAGACCTCGGTGAAACAGGCCGCCAAGCGTCGCCTGAGCTACGTGGCCACGCTGGAAGTGCTGCCGCAGTAATGGTGACCGCGATGCCGGGCACGCCCCGGCATCGCAGCCGCCAACCCCGTCATGACCGATTCCCTGCTCGACATCGCCCGCCTCGGCGGCACCACCATGGGCACCACCTGGAGCGTGTCGCTGGTCGCGCCGCGCCAGCGCGACCTGCACCCGCTGCACGCCGGCATCCAAGCGCGCCTGGATGATGTGGTCGCGCAGATGAGTACGTGGGACGCCGGCTCGGACCTCAGCCGCTACAACAGCGCCGATGCAGGCCAGTGGTGCACCGTGCCAGCCGAGACCCGCAAGGTCGTGGCCTGCGCCCAGGCCATCGCTGCCGCCAGCGACGGTGCGTTCGATCCCACCATCGGTCCGCTGGTGGCGCTGTGGGGTTTCGGTGCACATGCCGGCGAACGCCGCCAACCCGATGCCGCCGCCGTTCAGGCCACGCGCGAGCGCTGCGGTTGGCAGCGCCTGCAATGGCGCGGCGATGCGCTGCTGCAGCCCGGTGGACTGGAACTGGATCTCTCTGCGATCGCCAAGGGGTTCGGCGTCGATCACGTGGCCGCGTGGCTGCGCGATCAGGGCATCGCTGCTGCACTGATCGAGGTCGGTGGCGAACTGGCCGGCTACGGCCGCAAGCCCGATGGCCAACGGTGGCGCGTGCTGGTGGAATCGGCGCCGGAAGAAGACGCACGCACCGAAACACCACCGCGGGTGCTGGCGCTGGACGGCAAGGCGGTCGCCACCTCTGGCGATCGCTGGCATCAGTATCAGGCCGATGGCGAGGCCTACAGCCACAGCCTCGACCCGCGCACCGGCAGGCCGGTACACCAGGTTGCAGCGGCGGTGACGGTGGTCGCCGACGACGCGATGCATGCTGATGGCTGGGCCACCGCACTGACCGTACTCGGCCGCGAGCACGGCATGGCGCTGGCCGAACGCGAAGGACTGGCCGCACGCTACCTGCATCGCGCAGCGGATGGCCCGCACGAGTTTCTCAGCAGCGCCTTCCAGCGCCTGCTCGACGAGCGGGACACATGAGCGCACGGCCGTCGCGCGCGCTGCTCGGCAACGCGCTTGTACTGATCCTGCTGGCGCTGATCGGCTGGGCGCTGCTGCGACTGCATCTCGGCGAAGCCTGGTGGCAGGGCGCACCGCCGGCGCGGCAATCGCAGATCGCCATCATCGCCACCGCGCTCTATGCGCTGGTCTGCACCGCACTGTGGTGGCGTGGGCGACCGCGCGACGATGCTGCCTCTGGCGACGTCGCGCCGATCCTGCTGGTCTGGTCCAGCCAGACCGGCTTCGCCCGCGAACTGGCCGAACGCAGTGCCGAGGCATTGCGTGGTGCCGGCGTGCCGGTGCGTGTGCGCGGTCTGCATGAGGTCGACGCCACGTTGCTGGCCGGCAGCCAGCGTGCACTGTTCATCGCCAGTACCACCGGCGAAGGCGACCCGCCCGATCATGCAGTGCCCTTCCTGCGCCATGTGATGGCTCTGCCGTCATCGCTGCAGCATCTTTCGTACGGCGTTCTCGCCCTGGGTGATCGCAGCTACGGTCACTTCTGCGCCTTCGGTCACCAGCTCGACGACTGGCTGCGCCAGCACGGCGCACATGCCCTGTTCGACGCCATCGAGGTCGACAACGCCGATCCCGCTGCACTGCGGCACTGGCAGCAACTGCTCGGACAACTTGCCGGTGGCGCCAGCGAACTGCCCGACTGGAGCCCGGCCGAATACCAGCCGTGGACGCTGCTGCAACGCCGGCACCTCAATCCCGGCAGCCAGGGCGGACCGGTGTACTGGCTGCGCCTGCAGGCGCCTGCCATCGACGGCGTGCGCTGGCAGGCCGGCGACATTGCCGAGATCGGCCCGCAGCACGCGCGGCACAGCGCGCGGGCCTGGCTGGAATCACAGGGTTTCGATCCGCAGACGGTGCTCGAGGACGGCCAGACGCTGCTGGCCCGTGTCGAACGCTCGCACCTGCCCTCACTGGTGCCACCGGGTGATCTGCCCGCCCTGCTGGCGGCCCTGCAGCCGCTGCCGCATCGTGAGTACTCCATCGCTTCGGTGATGGACGATGGTGCGGTGGAACTGCTGGTGCGCCGGCAGCTGCGTGCCGATGGCACGCCCGGCATCGGCAGTGCCTGGCTGTGCGACCACGCCGTCATCGGCGAGCCGGTACAACTGCGCCTGCGCCGCAACGACAACTTCCACGGTGCCGCCGTTGCGGCGCCGCTGCTGCTGATCGGCAATGGCACGGGCATCGCCGGCCTGCGTGCACACCTGCATGAGCGCGCGGCCGTCGGCGCGCACCGCACCTGGCTGCTGTTCGGCGAGCGCTCGGCCGCGCACGACTTCCATTTCGGTGACGAACTGCGGGCGATGCTGGCGGCCGGCACGCTGCAGCGTCTGGATACGGTGTTCAGCCGTGACGGCGGCAGCCACCGTTACGTGCAGGACCGCCTGCTGGCGGAGGCGGCAACGCTGCGGCAATGGGTCGATGAAGGTGCCACGATCCTGGTCTGCGGCAGCCTGCAGGGCATGGCGCCAGCCGTGGATGCGGTCATCGAGCAGGTGCTGGGTACCGACGGCAAGGAGGCCCTGCTGGTGGCCGGCCGTTACCGCCGTGATGTGTATTAGCCCAGGCAGCGCCCAGCGCATGCGCGGATGATGCCCATCGGCGCATGCGAATCATCAGTCCGCGGCGCTCACCCGTATCGCCAGCAGCTCGCCACTGCCCTGCAGCGCATGCCGCTGGCGCTCGCCGGCCGCCAGCCATGCAGTGTCGCCTGCCTGCATCGGCGGCAAGCCACTGTCCTCGGCAAAGCCGGCCTCACCCGCCAGCAGGTGCAGCGCCCAGGCCACGCCTGACTCGCAGAAGAAGAACATCGACCCCACCAGCGGCCGGTGCAGCAGCTCGGCGTGCAACTGCCCGCGCTTCCACATCAGGTTGAAATCATGGGTGGTGCCATCGACCAGTTCGCCGTGCAGTGCCTCCTCGCCGGCAAAGCGCACGCGACCATGCGGCGGCAGCACCTCCGCCACCCGGCCATCGGCGAAGCGCAGGCGCACACCGTTGCCCTGCAGCAGCACCAGTTCGCGCTCCACGCCCGGAAATGCGGAGAACGCGGCATCCTGCTCGATCTCCGCCACGGACAGGCGCAGGGCCCAGTCGTCCCCGTGCGCCGGCAGCCGCAGGATTTCGCGGGTCCAGCCCAGGCCATTGCGCCAGCGTTCGCGGCGGTAATCCAGGCGGGCAATCACCTGGCTCGGAGTCTTCAGCAGCGCATCGATATCCATGCCTGCATTGCACCACGCCACGTGCAATCGCGCATCAGCGCGTGGCGACCGTACCCTGCGCGCCGCACTGGCCACCCAGCAGCTGCGAATGCTTCAGCCAGTCCTGGTCGGGGTAATAGGCGAACACCATCGTGCCACCACGCAACGCGTCGATCAGCGGCCTGGCCACCGACAGCCGCACCGCCGGACACCCCAGGCTGCGGCCCAGCCGACCCTGCAGCTGGGCGGTCGCCGGATTCACGTAGGGGGCGCCATGAATGACGATCGCACGCTCGCGCGCGCGGTCGTTGAAGCCCGGTTCCAGCCCGGCCAGCCGCAATGAGTAGCCGTTGCCGCCCATGTAGGTTTCCTGCGCGGTGAACACACCGAGGCTGGACATGTAACTGCCGTCGCGATTGGAAAAATGCTCGGTCCGGTTCTCACCACTGTTGCGGCCGTGCGCCACCCATTCCTCGAACAACAGCCGCTGGTGCGCCAGGTCGAACACCCACAGGCGCGGCTCGGTGGAGGGCCGCGAATAGTCGATCACGCTCAGGCGTTCGCCGCTGATGCCCAGCTCCGGTCGCAACAGGGCGCAGCGCATGGCCTGCGCCGCCAGCTGCAGCACATGGCGATCGGCCTTCGGCGCGGTACGTGCCAGCAGGGCGGCCAGATCCTCGGCACGGGTCGCGATGGCGGGCGTCTGCGCCAACGCGGGTGCGCTGGCCGAGGTTGCAAGCAGGCCAAGCGTGGCCAGCCGGCACAGGCGGGATGCGGTCATGGACGGGACACAGGACTCAGTTGCCTGTGAGAGTGGACCCTGCCGGCTCGGATTCCAAGACCGGCTGCAGGCCGGATTCAGCCGGGCTTGGGCGCACGGCGGGCAGCGAGGTCACCAGCAGCGTCGTGCCCGGCACCAGCACCTGGTACAGCTGCCGGGCGAAATCGGCCGGCAGCGCCAATGGCAGCGACGGCGTGGCCAACAGGTCCGGGGTCGCCTGCGCACGGTCCTGGCCCAGCAACGGATAGGCCGTCCATTGATGCAAGCGCTGCTTCGCATCGAGCGGGCTGGGAACATCGCTGTAGCCCTGCCCCATCACGAACAGCGTGGTGCCCTGGAAGGCTGGCAGCGCGTCGGCTTTGAGCGGCGATTCGCCAATCATCACGCCGTCGCGCAGGACGTACAGCCGCTGGTCGTGCAGGCTGACCAGGATGCCGACCTGCCCGGCCGGCGCCGCGCTGTCGTTCCACCAGGCCGCCGCCACACTGCCGTCGCCGGTCTCGGGCAGGGCCTCGCCGCGCGCGTTGACCGGCGCCAGTACGGCGGGATAGGCCAACGTCATCGGCGCGCTCTTGGCATCGGCCACCACTACCGTATCGCCGCGCCGGGTCTCGCTGAACAGCTTCTGCGCGAATGCCTGCGGCAGCCGTACGCAGCCGTGCGAGGCCGGATGCCCCGGCAGGCTGCCGCCATGCAGGGCGATGCCGTCCCAGGTCAGCCGCTGCATGTACGGCATCGGTGCGCTGTTATAGAGGTTGGAGCGGTGGTCCTTGTCCTTCTGCAGGATCGTGAACACCCCGGTCGGCGTCTCGTGTCCCGCCTTGCCCGAACTGATCGTGGTCAGCCCGATGGCGATCCCGTTGCGATACACGTAGGCGCGCTGCTCGTCCAGACTGACGACCAGCACGATCGGGCCGGCCGGGGAAATCTCCGGATGCCAGAGGAATTCGCCCGGCTTGAGATCGGTAGGCCCGCGTTCGGCGGCCACCGGCCCGGACGGGTCGGTCGAGTGCGAAGACGGCGGCCCGGCCTGCACGGTCAGCGGCAGTGCCAGGACAAGGGAGAGCATCAGGGACGGACGGTGCAGACGCATCCAGCGGAGGTTCCATTCCATGCGAAGCGGTCACCGTACACCATCGCGCCGTAGCGAACGCGCCAAAAGAGAATGCCCGGCGACACAACCCTGTGTCGTACCGGGCAATCGTCACGTCCTTGTCGGCCTGCTGCCTCCCCCGCGCGTCCTGCGAAGTGGGGGTGGCGTTGCATCCTGCACGCGGCCGCGTCTGTCCTGCTTGTATCTCAGCCCCTTCCACAGGTCTGTGATGCCACCGTCCTGGTGATTGGTGCCGCATCCTGCGACGGTCGGTGAACACAGCCTCCCTGGCGGTGCCCGGTGGACCGGCCTCCTGCGGGTCCCGACGATTCCTGTTGTCAACGCCTTGGTACGGTCCGCACCGGTACCGATCCGGGTACCGGATCCGCGGGCAACAGCCTGTCGCCTACGGTGATCCGCTGTCGATTCCGTTCGACGATCACTGTCCCTATCCCCTTCACCTGCGTCAGATCCTCGACGCGCTTGAAGGGCCCGTGTCTGCGCCGGTGCTCGACGATCGCCGCAGCCTTCCTGGCTCCGACCATCGTCAATCCCTGCTGCAGCGCCTGGACATCGGCCCGGTTGATGTCGATCGGTTCGGCGGCATGCGCCCCTGCGATCCCCATTGCCAGTACCAGTGCCCTCAACACGACTAACCAAGGCACGACGTATAACTCCTTGTGGTTCTGGCCGCCCCGACCGGCAATCCCGTCGGTAGGAACAGTGTCCGTCACCACATACACACAGACTATCGGTTTCGTGGATTTCTAAAAGCCAGCCAAATACCCGACGTGATGTAGGAAAAACCCTACCCCCGGCGCAGGCGTAGAATGGCCGGATCAGCCATGCAACCGGAGTTTCAGATGGACAGCGCCAAGCTCGGCCAATTCGTGAATGACAAGTGGGACAGCGAAATCGTCCCGCAGTTGGTCGACTACATCCGCATTCCCAACAAGTCGCCGATGTTCGACGCCAATTGGGTGCAGAACGGCTACATGGAACAGGCGGTCACCCTGATGGAGACCTGGGCCAAGGCACAGGAGCCGCCGGGCCTGAAGGTCGAAGTGGTCCGCCTGGAAGGCCGTACCCCGCTGATTCTTCTGGAAATTCCCGCCACCGGCAGTGAAACCGGCGACGACACCATCCTGCTCTACGGGCACCTGGACAAGCAGCCGGAAATGACCGGCTGGGACGACGACCTGGGCCCGTGGACCCCGGTCCTGCGTGGCGACAAGCTCTATGGCCGCGGCGGCGCCGACGATGGCTACGCGATCTTCGGTTCGCTGGCCGCCGTGCTGGCCCTGCAGGCCCAGGGCCTGCCGCACGCGCGCTGCGTGGTCCTGATCGAAGCCTGTGAAGAGTCCGGCAGTTACGACCTGCCCGCCTACGTGGACCATCTGGCCGACCGCATCGGCAAGCCGTCGCTGGTGGTCTGCCTGGATTCGGGCTGCGCCAACTACGACCAGCTGTGGTGCACCACGTCGCTGCGCGGCCTCACCGGGGGCAACTTCACCGTCAAGGTGCTCAACGAAGGCGTGCATTCCGGCGATGCCTCCGGCGTGGTGCCGTCCAGCTTCCGCCTGCTGCGCCAGCTGCTGTCGCGCATCGAGGACCAGGACACCGGCCGCATCCTGATCGACGGCATGAACGTGGAAATCCCGGCCGAGCGCCAGGAACAGGCCAAGCGTGCCGCCGAAGTGGTCGATACGGCCATCTTCGAGAAGTTCCCGCTGGTCGATGGCCTGCGCCCGATGAACGAAGACCTCACCGAGCTGGTGCTCAACCGCACCTGGCGCCCGGCGTTGTCGGTCACCGGAATCGGCGGCATGCCGCCGCTGGAATCGGCCGGCAACGTGCTGCGCCCGCAGACCTCGGTGAAGCTGTCGCTGCGCCTGCCGCCCACCGCCGATGGCAAGACCTGCGGCGAACTGCTGAAAGAAGCGCTGCTGCGCGATCCGCCGAACGGCGCGCAGGTCACCCTGGATCTGGAAAAGGCCTCCACCGGCTGGAATGCCCCTGCCATGGCGCCGTGGCTGACCAAGGCCATCGACGAAGCCAGCCAGACCTTCTTCGGCAAGCCGGCGATGTACATGGGCGAAGGCGGCTCGATTCCGTTCATGGGCATGCTGGGCGAGAAGTTCCCCGGTGCCCAGTTCATGATCACCGGCGTGCTTGGCCCGCACTCGAACGCGCACGGCCCGAACGAGTTCCTGCACATTCCGATGGGCAAGAAGGTCACCGCCTGCGTGTCCAAGGTGATCAGCGAGCACTACGCCGCCAGCCTGCGTGGCGAGACCAGTGGTTCGCCGGTGGCCGCCGACAGCGGCACGCGCCATGGCGACCACGGCTGCTGCTGATCCGGCACACCGTGACGGACGCAGCCCGGCCTTGCTAGGCTGCGTTCTTCTCAAGCGGAACGCACACGCATGAATGGTCTGTTCGGCAGCAGCAGCTGGCTGTACATCCTGCTGGTCGGGTTCTTCGTCGGCCTGCTCGGGCGCTTCGTCATGCCGGGCAACAACCGCATGGGCTGCCTGCTGACCATCGTGCTGGGCATCCTCGGTGCCCTGCTGGCCGGCTGGTTTGGTCAGTACATGGGCTGGTACGCCCCAGGCGAACCGGCTGGATTCCTCGGTGCCGTGGTCGGCGCGGTGGCCGTGCTGGCGATCCTGCGCCTGTTCAGCGGTCGCCGCTGAAACGGCCCCACCTTTCCCTCCTGTCCCCGACGTCGGCGCGCCCCGCGCGCCCGGATATGCCCGCATGACCGAACCCGCCTCCGATCCCCAGCGCAGCGCGCAGCGACTGCAGTGGGCCCGTATCCAGCTTGGCGATGCACAGGCCGTGGTTGAACGTGCCTCGGTCGATGCGGGCATGCGCAGCTACTGGCGCGTCACCGGTACACGCGGCAGCCACATCGTGATGGATGCTCCGCCGGGACTGGAAGACCCCCGCCCCTGGCTGCGCATGCGCGGCCTGCTGCACGACCATGGCCTGCGTGTGCCGGCCCTGCTTGCGCAGGATCTGGACGCCGGCTTCCTGCTGCTGGAGGATCTCGGCGGTCCGACCCTGGCGAGAATCCTCGACGAGCGCAACGCCGATGAATGGTTCGGCCGCGCCATCGATCAGCTGCTGCGCCTGCAGGCGATCCCGGTGCCGGCCGACTTCGGCCAGTTCGGCGAAGCCCTGCTGCAGCGCGATGCCGGCCTGTTCGACGAATGGTTCCTGCAGCGCCATCTCAACCTGCAGCTGGACTGCGGCGAAATCGAGGGCCTGCAGCTGGTCCATCGCCGGTTGATGGACAACGCACTGGGCCAGGCGCAGCTGATGACCCACCGCGACTACATGCCCCGCAATCTGATGCCCGTTGCCGACGGTCCGGCCGTGCTGGATTTCCAGGACCTGGTGCGGGGCCCGATCGCCTACGATGCCGTGAGCCTGTTCAAGGACGCGTTCCTGAGCTGGCCGCTGCAGCGCGTGGACGAGTGGCTCGCGCAGTACCACGCGCGCGCGCACGCTGCGGGCCTGCCGGTGCCCGACCGTGCGACCTTCCTGCGTGACGCGGACTGGATGGGCATCCAGCGCCACGTGAAGATCCTGGGCCTGTTCTGCCGCCTGCGTTACCGCGACAACAAGGGTCATTACCTGGACGATGCGCCGCGCTTCATCACCTATCTGGACGAAGTACTGCCGCGCTACCGCGAGCTGGCCCCCCTGCGGCAGCTGCTGGACACACGCATCAAGCCGGCGCTGGCCGAGCTCGGCACACCGATGCGCGTGGCCCGATGAAGGCGCTGATCTTCGCCGCCGGCCTGGGCGAACGCATGCGCCCGCTGGCCCTGCACACACCCAAGCCGCTGCTCGCAGTGGCCGGCAAGCCGCTGATCGTCTGGCACCTGGAGCGCCTGGCCGCCTGCGGCGTGCGCGATATCGTGGTCAATACCGCATGGCTGGCGGAACAGTTCCCGGCGATGCTTGGCGATGGCAGCCGATGGGGTGTGCGCCTGCACTTCATGCATGAAGGCGATACCCCGCTGGAGACCGGCGGAGGCATTCTCAATGCTCTGCCGGCACTGGGTGAGGATCCGTTCCTGGTGGTCAACGGCGACATCTGGACCGATTTCGATTTCGCCACACTACCGCGCGAGCCGCGGGGCCAGGCGCATCTGGTGCTGGTCGACAACCCCACGCAGCATCCGCACGGTGATTACCGGCTGGACACGCAGGGCCTGCTGCACCATGACCGCGAAGGACCGTGCCTGACCTATGCCGGCATCGGCGTGTACCGCCCTTCAATCGTGGCCGACTGGCGCACGGTGATTGGCGATGCGCCGGGCAGCGAGCGGCTGCCGCCGAAGTTCTCGGTGGTGCCACTGCAGAAGCACTTCATGGCGCAGGGGTTGATGACGGGGCAGCACCATCGCGGGCGCTGGACCGACGTCGGCACGGTGGATCGCCTGCGTGCGCTGGATGTTGAGTTGGCGGCGAACGGCTGAGCCCCTCATGGTTGGTCGCGTAGAGCGGATCGCGTGTTCGGCCGGGCGGGTGGGCCATGCAGGGGCGTTGGCGCCATGGATGGCGCCATCGAGCTTACAGGGACGTACTTGCAGCGTCCCCTGCATGGCCCACCCGCCCGGCCTCTGACAGTTTCCTTGCGCGTCCAGCCACGGAAGAAAGAAAGAAAAGCAGAAGCAGGTCGCTTCGCTCACGAAGCGAAAGCGCATCCACGCGTAGCGTGGCTCTACCGTGTCGACCAAGGTCGACACCCACCAACAGCAGTGCAGTACGCAATCCCGGCAGATTGCGGGAACCTGTCGAAGGCGGGGTGGCTCAGGTTGCGGGGGCGTGAGCGCCATGGATGGCGCGACCGAGGCTACATGGACGTACTTGCGCCGTCCCCCGCAACCTGAGCCACCCCGCCTCCCCTGAGGAAGCCAGCGTTTGACGTTGACGTTGCTCCGGCTTCGGCACTGGCTTCGGCGGGTGCAGGGCGGCAGCCCTGCAAAACAAACCCCAACCTCAGTAGCGAGGGCGGCCTTCTTCCAGCACCTGGCGCAGGAACGGCACGGTGATCCGACGCTTGGCCGCCAGCGATTCGCGGTCCAGCCAGTCCAGCAACGTGATCAGCCCGCCCAGCTCGCGCCCGGTGTGCGACAGCAGCCACTCGATCGCGGCCTCGTCGATCGCCAGCCCCCGTCGCAGCGCGCGCTCGCGCAGCACCGCCGCGCGTCCTTCCTCGTCCAGCGGCTGCAGCAGCACCCGCACGCACTGGCCCAGCCGCGAGCGCAGGTCCGGCAGCACCAGTCCGAGTTCGCCCGGCGCCTTCTGCGCCGTGTAGAGCACGGTCACGCCGGCAGCGCGCGCACGGTTATGGAAATCGAACAGGGCAATCTCGTCCTCACGGTTGCCGGCAATCTCGTCCAGTCCGTCCAGCGCGACCAGCTCGCGCGCCTCCAGCCCCTCCAGCGCTGCACGCACACGGCCGGCCGCACTGGCCAGCGGCACATAGGTCGGCAGCCGCCCGGCCTGCTCGGCGCTGGAACACATCGCCAGCGCCTGATGCGTCTTGCCCGTGCCTGCCGCGCCTTCCAGGTAGACCCAGTCGTGGCTGGCACCGACCGCGATCGCGCGCAGCTGCGCCAGCGCACCATCCGGTGCGCCGATGAAGGTCTCCAGGCGCTGGTCCCGCGGGTAGTGCAGGGCCAGCGGCAATTGCGGCACACCCATCACTTCAGGTCGGGGCCCTTGTCGTTCGTGTCGAGGATGATGTGGGGCGGCTCGACCACACCGTCAAGCACGATCGCCGATTTCTCACCCGCGTAAAGATCGCTCTGCCGATAGCGCTGGTGCGCATAGCGCAGCAGCACGTTGGACACGGCAGCCACCGGCAGCGCCAGCAGCATGCCGAGGAAGCCGAACAGCTGGCCGCCTGCCATCACCGCGAAGATCACCGCCACCGGATGCAGGCCGATCTTGTCGCCGACGATGCGCGGCGTCAGTACATAGCTCTCCAGCAGCTGGCCGACCGTGAACACCACGCCGACCAGTATCAGCAGTTTCAGGTCGAAGCCCTGCGCCTGCACCAGCGCGGCGATGATCGCCATCAGGATGCCGGTGGTCGCGCCCAGGTATGGAATGAAGCTGATCAGGCCCGCGATCATGCCGATCAGCAGCCCCAGCTTCAGCCCCACCAGCGACAGGCCGCCCGCATAGATCACGCCCAGCGCCAGCATCACCAGGAACTGGCCGCGGATGAAGGCGCCCAGCACCTCGTTGGATTCGCGCGCCAGCGCCGTGATGGTGCCGATGTGGTTGCGCGGAATGACCGAGGCGACCCGCTCCACCAGCTTGTCCCAGTCGCGCAGGAAGTAGAACGCCAGGATCGGCAGCAGCAGGATGTTGACCACCCAGGTCACCATCGTGAAGCCCGAGCGCGAGACATATCCCATGAAGGTCTTGGCGAAGCCGCCCGCCTGCTGCCAATGGCTGCGCACCCATTCGATCAGGCGATCCGGGTCCAGCCACTGCATCACCTCCAGGCCGGTCTTCTGCTCGAACCACGGAATGCCGGTCTGCATCAGCCAGGCCTGCGCCTGCGGCACGGCCGCCACCAGGGTGGTGATCTGCTTTTCGATCATCGGCACCAGCACCAGCAGCGCGGCGACGATCACCAGCACCATGGCCACGAACACCAGCACCACGCCGGTCATGCGCGAGCGCCCGGTGGCCTCGATGCGGTCCACCAGCGGATCACCCAGCCAGGCCAGCGCCAGCGCCAGCACGAACGGCGTCAGGATCGGCGCCAGCAGCCACACGATCCAGCCGATCAGGCCGGCAAGCAGGATGTATTTGACCCGGCGCAGGAACTGCGCGATTTCAGCTTCCGGCGTCAGGGTCATCGCAGTCGGTACTCGTTGCTGACCGGCGCCTGCACCGGCACGCCGGTGGTGTCATCGATCGGTGTCGGAAGGGCAGGCAGCGGGGCGTTCGGAACCAGTACGCCGCTGTCACCCAGCATGCGGTTGAAGCCGGCCAGGCCGGTGGTCATTTCGACGGTCAGCTCCAGCCGGCCCGCGCTGGCGTGCAGCGGAGTGACATTGCGCACCACCGGCACGTCGCGCAGGCCTGCGGCCAGTCGCAGGTAGTCATCGGCACTGTTGATGCCGGTGACCACCACCCGGTAGCTGCCCGCCTGGCCGGTGGCCACACCGGCCTTGGCATAACGCTTGACCAGCGCATCGGCCGCGCCATCGGCGCCCGCGGCCATCGCGCGCATGGCGTTGGCATCCTTGCTGGTCCATCTGTTCAGTTCACGGCCATCGTCGACGAACACCCAGTCCGCCTGCCAGCCGCCATTGGCACGGTAGAGCTTGCCGATCAGCTGCATCGGCGGCGAGTAGCGCGAAGAGGCGCGGGCCACGGCGGCGCTGTCCTGGCGCCAGATGGCACCGGCCAGCGCCTGTTCGGCAGCGCCCCCACTGGGCAGGCCCAGCTTGTAGCCGCGCTCGATGGCGCGGTTCAGCAGCGGGCGCGCGGCATTGGCCTGCTGCACGCTGACCAGGCGCGGGCCGCTGCCGTCATCGACGGCCAGCCACAGCACCGGCTTCGGTCGGGGCTGCGGCCACAGCGGCAGGCCCAGCGCGGCGACCAGCGAATCGACGTCATCCTCGCGGAAACGGGCCACCAGCAGGGTCCGGAAACTGGGCGCACCGCTGGCGCTGACGCTCTGGTCCTGCTTGTAGTCGTAGCTGGCCACGTAATCCTTGGCATTGCGCAGGGCCTGCACCACGCCGGGCCGGGACATCACGCTGCGGTCGCCCGACAGCTTGCCCAGCACTACGCTCAGGGCACGTGCCAGCCCGCCATTGCGGTCGGCCTCGGCCTGGCTGTTGACCGGCACTTCGGCCTCGTAGGCCCCACTGGCGGTGGCGACATCCCCCTCGGTGCGCAGGCCGCTCTGGGCCATCGTGGCCACCGGCAGGCTCAACGCAAGAAGCAGGGTGAGAATCAGGCTGCGGCGCATCAGGACATCCATTGGCTCGACGTATCCGGGGGGAATTGTTGCCCGAATACGGCCTGTGCGCCAATGCGGCCTGTTAAAATCGCCCGTTCAACCCCTGCCAGCGCCGACGCCCGTGACCAACACCCCGTCTTCCGCCCCCTCCCCCCTCACCTACCGTGACGCGGGCGTCGACATCGACGCCGGCAACGAGCTGGTCGAGCGGATCAAGCCCCTGGTCAAGCGCAGCTTCCGTCCGGAAGTGATGGGCGGCCTGGGCGGTTTCGGCGCCCTGTTCGACCTGTCCAACAAGTACCGCGAACCGGTGCTGGTGTCGGGTACCGACGGTGTCGGCACCAAGCTGAAGCTGGCCCACCAGCTGAACCGCCACGATACGATCGGCATCGATCTGGTCGCGATGTGCGTGAACGACGTGCTGGTGCAGGGCGCCGAGCCGCTGTTCTTCCTGGACTACTTCGCCACCGGCAAGCTGGACGTGGATACCGCCGCGGCGGTCGTGGGCGGCATTGCCAACGGCTGCACCGAGGCCGGCTGCGCACTGATCGGCGGCGAGACCGCTGAAATGCCCGACATGTATGCCCCGGGCGAGTACGATCTGGCCGGCTTCACCGTGGCCGCGGTGGAAAAGAGCGAACTGAAGGATGGCGCCAGCGTGGCGGCCGGCGATGTGCTGATCGGCATCGCCTCGTCCGGCCCGCACTCCAACGGCTACTCGCTGGTCCGCCGCATCTACGACCGCGCCGGGCGTCCGGCCGATCTTGAGCTGGAAGGCGGCGTGAAGCTGGTCGACGCGCTGATGGCACCGACCCGGTTGTACGTCAAGCCGATCCTGTCGCTGCTGAAGTCGCACGGCGATGCCATCCATGGCATGGCCCACATCACCGGTGGCGGACTGACCGAGAACATCATCCGGGTGGTCCCGGACGGCCTCGGCCTGGACATCCAGGCGGCCTCGTGGACGCTGCCGCCGGTGTTCCAGTGGCTTCAGAAGGAAGGCGCGGTCGCCGACAGCGAAATGTGGCGCACCTTCAACTGCGGCATCGGCTTCGTGCTGATCGTCGCGCCGGACCAGGTCGAGGCGGTGTCCGCCGCGGTCACGGCCCAGGGCCTGGATCACTGGACCATCGGCCAGGTCGTCACCACCGAAGGCGCCGAGCGCGTCCGCATCGCCTGACCCCTGCAGAGGAGCCCGCATGGACGCAATGCCCCCATCCCCTTCGAACCCGGTGCCGCCGCCGCTGCTGACGGCACCCGTATTCGGCCCGCAGGACGCCAGCCATCTGCGGGCGCTGTCCATCGGCCACTACGTGGTTGGTGCGCTCATCGCACTGTTCTCGCTGATCTTCATCATCCACATCGTGCTGGGCGTGAGCGCCCTGACCGGGGCATTGCCGCTGAGCTCGGAGGGGCAGCCCTCATCGCCCGCCGAGCAGCGGATGTTCGGCTGGATGTTCACCATCATCGGCAGCGTGATCGTGGTGGGCGGCGTCACCCTGGGCGCCTTCGTCGCCTACGCCGGGCGCTGCCTGGCGCAGCGCCGCCGTTACGTGCTGTGCCTGGTGGTCGCGGGCCTGTCCTGCCTGTTCACCCCGGTGGGCACGGTGCTGGGGGTGTTCACCCTGATCGCCCTGCTCCGCCCCCAGGTGAAAGCCGTGTTCGACACTCCGTCGGCAAGCGTTTGAGCCGCCTGGGTTGCCGGTAATGAACGCACCCCGCCGCATCGCCGTGCTCGCCTCCGGGCGCGGCAGCAACCTGCAGGCCATCCTGGATGCCATCGCGTCGGGCCGCCTGCCGGCCGACGTGGTGGGCGTGTTCTCCGACCGCCCCGATGCCGCGGCCCTGCAGCGGGTCGATCCTTCCCGGCGCTGGGCGCATGCACCGAAGGAATTCAGCGATCGTGCCGCCTACGAGCTGGCCCTGGGCGACGCGGTTGCCGCCTCCGCCCCGGACTGGATCGTCTGCGCCGGCTACATGCGCATTCTCGGCGCTGGCTTCGTGCAGCGCTTCAACGGTCGCCTGGTCAACATCCACCCGTCGCTGCTGCCGCTGTACAAGGGCCTGCATACGCACGCCCGGGCGCTGGAAGCCGGCGATGCCGAGCATGGCGCAAGCGTGCATCTGGTGGTGCCGGAGCTGGACGCGGGTACGGTGCTGGCGCAGGCGCGCGTGCCGGTGCTGGCAGGCGACGATGCACAGACCCTTGCCGAGCGCGTGCTGGCGGTGGAACACCCGCTGCTGATCGCCAGCCTGCAGCTGCTGTGCGATGGCCGGCTGGCTGAACGGGAAGGACAGGCGTTCTTCGACGGTCACCCCCTGTTTAGGCCGCTGGCCCTAGATTCCGCCGGAAACCTGAACCGATAACGTTCTGCACACGCCCCGCTGACTGCGGGGCTGGCATCCTGCCCCACTCCTGCGGCCCCTGTCCCCCATGAAGACCACGACGCTGCTGTGCACGCCCCTGCTGTTGTCGCTTGCCGTGTTGCCTGGCGTGGGCTGGGGCCAGGCACAGCCCTCTGCCGACCCGGCAGCTCCGTCGCAGGCCCCGGCCGCACCGGCCGTGCCCATGCTGCCCGCGCTGGCCTGGGAACCGCCGCCGCTGCAACCGTTCACCGCTACCTACCAGGCCTTCTACAAGGGCAAGGAAGCCGGCGATGCCACCATGCAGGTCACCCATACCGGCGGCAACCAGTGGCGGGTGGACATGCAGGTGGTGGGCCGCCGCGGCTTTGCCAGCGTGCTCGGCCTGAACATCGAGCAGAGCACGGTGTTCGAGGAGCGCGGCGGCGTCTATGCGCCGCTGAGCCAAAGCACGGTGCGCAAGGGCCTGTTCCTGGGCAAGAAGGCCGTCGGCACCTATAACTGGCAGGCCGGCACCGCGCAGTGGACCGGCGATGTGAAAAAGGATCGCGCGCAGCCCATTCCGCTGCAGGCCGGCGATCAGAGCGCCCTGCTGATCAACCTGGCGATCATGCGTGATGCCCGCCCGGGCGTGGCCATGCACTACCGCTACGTCGACATGGGCAAGGTGCGCCAGCACGACTACCAGGCCGCGCCGCAGACCGAGAACGTCGAGGTCGGCGACCTGTCCTACAACGCGCTGCGGGTATACCGCAGCAACGGCGGCAACAACGAAACCATTCTCTGGATCGCCAACGGTGTCCCCACCCCGGTGCGCATCCTGCAACGCGAAGATGGCGAAGACCGCGTCGATCTCCGCCTGATCGAATACCAAGGAGTCTGAGCATGAACACCCTGTCCCGCCCCCTGACGTGGATCGCCGCTGCCACCCTGTCGATGGCCAGCCTGCCGGCGATGGCCCTGGAGCCGTTCAAGGCCGACTATCTGGCCAGCTACATGGGCATGCAGGCCAACGGCACCATGACGCTGGCCAGTGAAGGCAGCAACAAGTGGCGCTACAGCCTGCAGGTGAAAAACCAGCTGGCCGACCTGAGCCAGAGCACCGTGTTCGAGGAAGTGCGCGGCCAGCTGCGTCCGCTCAGCAGCCAGGACCGCTCGGCGCTGCTGGTGAAGAAGCGCAACGTGCAGGCCAACTACAACTGGACCAGCAACCAGGCCACCTGGACCGGCGACATCAAGCCGGACCGCGCCGGACCGATCGCCCTGAAGGCTGGCGACATGGATGCGCTGCTGATCAATCTGGCCATCGCCCGCGACCTGGCAGCCGGCAAGCCGTTGACCTACCGCATGGTCGACGAGGGCCGGATCAAGAACATGACCTACCGCGTGATCGGCAAGGAATCGATCACCGTGGGCGGCAAGAGCTACGAGGCGACCAAGGTGTCGCGTGCCGATGGCAACAAGGAGCTGATCGCCTGGATCGTGCCGGAGTTTCCGGTGCCGGCGCGCATGCTGCAGCGGGAAAGCGGCCGCGACGCGCTGGACCTGACCATCCGATCGATGAACTGAGTGCCGGGGTCGGATCCCATCCCCTCGGGGATGGGCTCCGAACCCGGGCCCCGCACAAGCAAAACGCCCGCTTGCGCGGGCGTTTTTCATTTCTTCTCTTCGGCCGGTTTGAACTCGGTGCGGCAGTCCACCCGGATCTGCTCACCGCTTCCGCGCCAGACGAACGTGCGGCAATGGCGGTTGCCTTCCTGGCTGTCGTTCACCGACACGGCATAGAACGACTGGATGATCTCGTCACGCGATACCGTGCCGTCACCGTTCCAGTCCATGTCCTTCTGCTCGATGCCGCGGGTGATGGCGATATCGGCGTACCAGGCATACCCCAGCCACGCCAGCACGATCAGCACCAGCGCCAGCAGCGCCTTGCGACGCGGGCTGAATTTTCCGCGAAGGATCATGGCACGCGCCGGATGGTGGCACCGAGCGAAGACAGCTTCTCTTCGATGTTCTCGTAGCCGCGATCGAGGTGGTAGATGCGATCGATGGTGGTATCGCCGCTGGCCATCAGGCCGGCCAGGATCAGCGATGCCGATGCACGCAGGTCGGTGGCCATGACCGGCGCGCCGCTCAGGTGCTCGCTGCCACGCACGATCGCGGTATGGCCTTCGACCTGGATGTCCGCGCCCAGGCGCAGCAGCTCGTTGACGTGCATGAAACGGTTCTCGAAGATCGTTTCGTTGATCACGCCGACGCCGTCGGCCACGCAGTTGAGCGCCATGAACTGCGCCTGCATGTCGGTCGGGAATGCCGGATACGGCGCGGTGGTCAGGTTCACCGCCTTCGGCCGCTTGCCCTGCATGTCCAGGGTGATGCTGTCCTCGGTGGTCTCGATCCGGGCACCCGCCTCGACCAGCTTGGACAGCACCGCGTCCATGGTGTTCGGACGCGCACGGTTGACCGTGACCTTGCCGCCGGTCATCGCGGCGGCCACCAGGAAGGTGCCGGTCTCGATGCGGTCGGGCAGCACTTCATGACGGCCACCGGAGAGGCGCTCCACGCCTTCGATCACCAGGCGGGCGGTGCCGAGGCCTTCGATCTTCGCACCCAGAGCGATCAGGCAATGGGCCAGATCGGTCACCTCCGGCTCCATCGCGCAGTTGTCGAGGATGGTGGTGCCTTCGGCCAGCACCGCGCCCATCAGCACGTTCTCGGTCCCGGTCACGCTCACCATGTCGAAGGTGAAGTGGCCACCCTTCAAGCGCTTGGCCGAAGCCTTGATGAATCCGTTCTCGACCACGATGTCGGCACCAAGCGCCTGCAGGCCCTTGATGTGCTGGTCGACCGGACGCGAGCCGATGGCACAGCCACCGGGCAGCGACACTTCGGCCGCACCGAAACGGGCCAGCAGCGGACCCAGCACCAGGATCGACGCACGCATGGTCTTGACCAGTTCGTACGGCGCCACATGCTGGTTCACCGCACGCGGGTCGACCACGATCGCGCTGCCGCGCGACAGCGTGCCCTGGTCGATGGTGACCTTGGCGCCCAGTTCGCCCAGCAGCTTCACCGTGGTGACCACATCGTGCAGGTGGGGCACGTTGGTGATCTCCACCGGCTCATCGGCCAACAGGGTCGCGCAGAGGATGGGGAGGACGGCGTTCTTGGCGCCGGAGATGCTCACTTCACCGTGCAGCGCAGCGCCGCCGGTCACAACGATCTTGGCCATGGGGTTCGGGATCTTCTGCGGTTCAGCCGGCTTCGGCCGGGGTCACGGTTTTCAGCGCCAGCGCGTGGATCGCGCCGCCCATCAGGTCGCCCAGCGTGGCATAGACCATGCGGTGGCGGGCCAGCGGCATCTTGCCGGCAAAGGCGTCGCAGACCACGGTCGCTTCGAAATGCACGCCATCGTCGCCCCGCACATCGGCGCGGGCGCCAGGCAGGCCGGTTTCGATCAGGTTGCGGATGGTGTCGGCGTCCAACGGGCTTTCCTAATAAAATGAACCCTCATTCTACTTCCGCTGCGTGGCGTCCGCATGGCCGAGTCCCTCCCGCCCCCCCGTTCCGTCGAGCCGGCCGCCCTGGTGGCCAGCGGCCGCCGCGTGTTCGAGATCGAGCAGCAGGCACTGCAGGCGGTCGCCGAGCGCCTGGGCGAGCCGTTCCAGAAGGCCTGCCAGGTGATCCTGGGCAGCCGCGGGCGGGTGGTCGCCACCGGCATGGGCAAGTCGGGCCATGTGGCGCGCAAGATCGCCGCAACCCTGGCGTCCACCGGTACCCCGGCGTTCTACGTGCACCCAGGCGAGGCCGGCCATGGCGACCTGGGCATGATCACCGAAGCCGACGTGGTACTGGCCCTGTCCTATTCGGGCGAATCGGACGAAGTGCTGATGCTGCTGCCGGTGCTCAAGCGCCAGGGCAACGTGTTGATCTCCATGACCGGCCGCCCGCAGTCCAGCCTGGCGACCGCCGCCGACGTCCACCTGGACGTCAGCGTGCCGGCCGAGGCCTGCCCGCTGGCGCTGGCTCCGACCTCGAGCACCACCGCCTCGCTGGCGATGGGCGATGCGCTGGCGGTGGCCCTGCTGGATGCGCGCGGCTTCACCGCTGACGATTTCGCCCGCTCGCATCCGGCCGGCAGCCTTGGCCGTCGCCTGCTGCTACATATCACCGACGTCATGCATACCGGTGCCGATCTGCCCAAGGTCGATGCCGGCGCCAGCCTCAGCGAGGCCCTGGTGGAGATGAGCCGCAAGCGCCTGGGCATGACCGCCGTGGTCGATGCCGAGGGCGTGCTGATCGGCCTGTTCACCGACGGTGACCTGCGCCGGGCACTGGACAGTGCGCTGGACGTGCGCACGGCAAAGATCGCCGATGTGATGACGCGCAACCCCCGCACCATCGGAGCCGACCAGCTGGCGGTGGAGGCCGCCCGCCAGATGGAAACCCAGCAGATCAACGGCCTGATCGTGGTCGATGACCAGGGCCGCGCCGTCGGCGCCCTGAACATTCATGACCTGTTGCGGGCCCGGGTGGTTTAACCGACAGTCCGTAGACCCCATTCAGTCTGTAACCCCACACCTGCCCTGATCGAGTCCAACGTCCTGATGCCCTGGTCCCCCCTGCCCGCCTTCCCTGCCCACCTGCATACCGCTGCGGCGCGGATCCGCATGGCCTGCTTCGACGTGGACGGCACCCTCACCGACGGTCGGCTGTACTACGACCAGGACGGCAACGAGAGCAAGGCGTATTTCGTGCAGGATGGCCTGGGCCTGAAACTGCTGCAGCAGCACGGCATACACCCCGTGCTGATCACCGCGCGCAACAGCCAGTCCGCGCTCAGGCGCGGTGCCGATCTCGGCATTGATACCCACATCGCCGTGGGCGACAAGCTGGCCAGCGTGCAGGCCCTGTGTGCCCAGCGCGGCATCGGCCTGGAACAGGTCGCCTTCCTTGGCGATGACCTGCCGGATCTGGCGCCCCTGGGTGCGGTCGGCCTGGCCGTGGCGCCGGCCAATGCCCATCCGTGGATCGCCGAACGCGTGCACTGGCAGACCCGTTCCGAAGGCGGGCGCGGCGCGGCGCGTGAGCTGTGCGACGTTCTGCTGGCCGCGCAGGGTCATGTCGCGTCGGTCCTGGCGAGGTACGGCGCATGAACGCACCGACCGTGAACTGGCGCACCGTGCTCGGCATCGGCCTGCTGCTGGCGGCCCTGCTCAGCAGCTGGGCCGCGCTGCGCAACCGCGACAAGGGCCCGGCCCAGAGCGGCCAGGAAGTCGGCGTGGATTACATCCTGCACGACTTCCAGATCGTCGCCCTGGACGAGCAGGGCAAGGAATCGACCACCCTGCGCGCGCCGCGGCTGGAGCGGCAGCGCGGCGACCAGACCATCAACATCGCCACGCCACTGTTCGAGATGCCCGACAAGGACGGCAGGCACTGGACCCTGCGCGCGGAGACCGGCTGGCTGAGCGCCAAGGGTGACGAACTGAAGCTGCGCGGCAAGGTGGCGGGTGACAGTCCGGCTGCCCCCGGCGTCGTGCCGACCACCTTCCGCACCGACCACCTGGACGTGTTCCCCAAGGAGAGCCGGGCCCGGACCGACGCCCTGGTGACCATGACCCGCCCCGGCATGGAGCAGTCCGGCGTCGGGTTCGAGGTGGATTCGAAGAACAACACGTATCATTTCCTCAGCCAGTCCAAGGGTCGCTACACGCCCAGACGCTGATTCCGCCGCCCGGCCCGCGACGTCCCTGGACAGGCGCGGCGCCGGCAGCCCCCACCCGCCGCTGCCCTCCTGACCGGGCAGCCACCACCGGCAGAACGGACCCCGATGAAGATCCCCTTTGCAGCCATGCTCGCACTCAGTCTTCTTGTCCCCGCCCTCGCGCAGGCGAAGTCGACCGACCGCAACGAGCCCATGAACATCGATGCCGGTGCACAGAACGGCATGCTCACCGGCGACGGCAAAACCGTGCTGTCGCAGGGCGTGATCATCACCCAGGGCACGCTGGACCTGCGCTCGTCCGAAGCGGAGATCTATCTCAAGGACGGCGAGCCGGTGCGCGTGGTGTTCACCGGCAAGCAGGCGAAGTTGAAGCAGCAGCTCGATGACGGCACCTGGATGGATGCGCTCGCCGACCGCATCGACTACGACATCAAGACCGAGATCATCACCCTCACCGGCAACTACAAGGTCACCAGCGCGCGCGGCACCAACGCCGGCCAGCGCATGGTCTACAACACCCGTACCGGCGAGATGAACTCCGGCGGCGACGGCAGCCGCGTGCGCACCGTTATCCCGCCCAAGAACAAGACGCCTGCCGCCACCACCACGCCGGCGCAGCCGGCCGGGAGCCGGAAGTAATGCTCGTCGCCAAGGGCCTGCGCAAGCGCTACAAGCAACGTGAGGTCGTCAAGGACTTCGGGCTCACCCTCGAAGCGGGCGAAGTGGTCGGCCTGCTCGGCCCCAACGGTGCCGGCAAGACCACCTGCTTCTACATGATCGTCGGCCTGGTTGCCGCCGATGCCGGCAGCATCGTGCTCGATGGCAAGGACATCACCGGCGATCCGATGTACACCCGTGCCAAGCAGGGCGTGGGCTACCTGCCGCAGGAGCCTTCGGTGTTCCGCAAGCTGACCGTGGCCGACAACATCCGCCTGGTGCTGGAACTGCGCGAGGATCTGGACTCGGCGGGCCGCGAGCGCGAGTTGAGCAGCCTGCTGGACGAACTGCAGCTGGGCCATGTGTCCGAACAGCTTGGCGCCAGCCTGTCCGGCGGCGAGCGCCGCCGCTGCGAAATCGCCCGCGCGCTGGCGGCGCAACCCCGGCTGATCCTGCTCGACGAACCGTTTGCCGGTGTCGATCCGATCTCGGTCGGCGAGATCCAGCGCATCGTCACCCACCTCAAGCAGCGCGGCATCGGTGTGCTGATCACCGACCACAACGTGCGCGAGACCTTGGGAATCTGCGACCGCGCGTATATCCTCGCCGAGGGCACCGTACTGGCCCAGGGTTCGCCGGAATCGATCCTGGACAATGCCGACGTACGTCGCGTCTACCTTGGGGACTCGTTCAAGCTGTGACCGCAGCTGCCGGGTTCCATTCCCCCTCTTCGGCACAGGCATGAAGACTCGGCTGCAGACATCGTTGGGACAGCAGCTGGTGCTCACGCCCCAGCTGCAGCAGGCGATCAAGCTGCTGCAGATGTCCAGCACCGAGCTGGAACTGGAGATCGCCCAGGCGGTGGAGAGCAATCCGCTGCTGGACTGGGCCGAAGGCAACGAGAGCGATGCCGCTGCCGGCGACGATGGCAACGGCGATGACGCCCCGCCCGAACGCGCCGACGCCGGCCAGGAGGACGACTGGGCAACGGCGGAACCGGACTGGAGCACCGCCGGCAGCGGCGGCAGCTTCGACGACGATGACGACAGCGGCAGCGCGGCCGAACGCGTGGCCGAAACCGAGACCCTGGCCGACCACCTGCTGTGGCAGCTGCACCTGTCGCATCTGTCCGCACGCGACCGCAGCATCGGGGCTGCCCTGATCGACGCCCTGGACGACGATGGCTACCTGCGCGAACCGCTGTCCACCATCGCCGAAACCCTGCTGCCGGCGATCCACGCCGGCGAGGACGAGATCCTCACCGTACTGCACCAGATCCAGCGCTTCGATCCGGTCGGAGTAGCGGCACGCAGCTTGGGCGAATGCCTGCAGCTGCAACTGGACGTACTGGCGGCCGACACACCTGGCCTTGCCCTGGCACGCCAGGTCGCTGCCGGGCCGCTGGAGCGGCTGCCGCGCAGCGGCGTGGTTGGGCTGGCGCACGAACTCCGGCAGCCCCTGGCCGATGTCGAGACCGCCGTGGCCCTGCTGCGGTCGCTGGACCCGCGCCCGGGCACCCAGATCGCGCCGCTGTCGCCGGACACCTACGTGGTGCCGGACGTAGTCGTCTGGCGGCAGAACGGCGTGTGGCGCGCCGCGCTGGCCGGCCATGCCGGGCCGAAGGTGGTCATCCACCGCGGTTACGAACAGATGATCCGCCGCTGCGGTGAGGCCGACGCCGGCTACCTGCGCGCCCAGCTGCAGGAGGCGCGCTGGCTGCTGAAAGGTCTGCAGCAGCGTGGCGAGACCCTGCTGCGGGTGGTGCGCTGCCTGATCCTGCAGCAGTCCGGCTTCCTGGAGTTCGGCGAACAGGCACTGCGCCCGCTCACCCTGCGTGAGATCGCCACCGAACTGGGCCTGCACGAATCCACCATTTCGCGGGCGATCGCCCGCAAGCATGTCCGGACCCCACGCGGCACCCTGCCGCTGCGCGCCTTCTTCGCGTCGGGAATCGATACCGAAGGCGGCGGTGAGGCATCCAGCACCGCCATCCAGGCAATGATCCGGCGCCTGATCGATGACGAAAACCCGCGCAAGCCCCTTTCTGACGCCAAGCTGGCTGACCTGCTCAAATCGTCGGGAATTCCAGTGGCGCGACGCACCGTGGCGAAGTATCGTGAAGCCATGAACATTTCCGCCTCGCACGAAAGGGTCAGAATCGCTTGACGCACCGCCGCGCCCGGCGGAGAGGTTCATTGGCACATCCGAACACAGGAGAAACCCGATGCGCATCGAAACGTTTGGCAAAGACGTCGAAGTCACCCCGGCCCTGCAGTCCTATGTAGAGGAGAAGCTGGCCCGGATCGGAAAGCACTTCGACCAGCACTGCGAAGCGCGGGTGACCCTCAAGCTGCAGAAGACCGAACACCATGTCGACGCCAGCCTCAACATTCCCGGCCAGACCCTGCATGCCGAGGCCGGCGGCCAGACCATGTATGCCGCGATCGACCTGCTGGCGGACAAGCTTGACCGCCTGGTGATCAAGCACAAGGAGAAAAAACAGCAGCACGCACCGCTGCCGGTGGGTGACAATGGCGGCTGATCGCCACCGTTCCCCGCAGACATGCCCCTGACTGACCTCCTGGCGGCCGTGCAGACCCAGCTCTGCACGGCCACCGACCGCGACAGCGTCCTCAAGGCCGCGGCCGGGTTGCTGGCCTGCCGCCAGGCCAATGCCGAACAGATCTATCTGAACCTGTGCCAGCGTGAGGCGCTGGGCAGCACCGCGATCGGTTGCGGCATCGCCATTCCGCATGGCCGCGCGCCGACCCTGGACCGCCCACGCGGCGCCCTGCTGCGACTGGAGACCCCCGTCGACTTCGGGGGCGACGAGCCGGTCGACCTGGTGTTCGCGATGGCCGTTCCGGCCCACTACACCCATCAGCACCTGATGCTGCTGTCCGAACTGGCCGAACTGTTCTCCGCCCCCGCCATCCGCGAGGCGCTGCGCGCCGCCGGCGACGCGCGGGCACTGCGTCAGGCCCTGGATCTCACGCCCCCGGCGAGTGCCGCATGAATACCAGCATCACCGCACGCGAACTGTTCGAACAGCAGCGCGAACGCCTGGGCCTGCGCTGGGTGGCGGGAAAATCCGGCGAGAAGCGCGAGCTCGAGGCCGGCAACACCGTCTCCCGCCGGCCCTCGCTGGCGGGCTACCTCAATGCGATCTACCCCAACAAGGTGCAGATCCTGGGCACCGAGGAACTGTCCTGGCTGGACGCGCTGGAACCGCGCCAGCGCTGGGAGACGATCGAAAAGCTCATGCAGTCGCACCCGCTGGCGCTGGTGATTACCCGCAACCAGCCCTGTCCGGAAGACCTGCGCGCGGCCGCCGACGAGTCGGGCACGCCGCTGTGGGTATCTCCCAAGCGCGGCCACGAACTGCTCAATCATCTGTCCTACCACCTGGCACGCACGCTGGCGCCGCGCGTGATCCTGCACGGCGTGTTCATGGAGATCTACTCCATCGGCGTACTGATCACCGGCGAAGCCGGGTCGGGCAAGAGCGAGCTGGCGCTGGAACTGCTCAGCCGTGGCCACCGCCTGGTGGCCGATGATGCACCTGAATTCACCCAGATCGCGCCGGACGTGCTCGACGGCACCTGCCCGGAACTGCTGCAGGACCTGCTGGAAGTACGCGGCCTGGGCGTGCTGAACGTGCGCGAGATGTTCGGCGACACGGCTGTAAAGAAGAACAAGTACCTTCGGCTGATCGTCCACCTGACCAAGCCGATGACCGAGCCCACTCCACATGGCTACGAACGACTGACCGGCGATTCCGGTACCCGCCATGTGCTGGACCTGGACGTGCCGCTGATCACGCTGCCGGTGATGCCCGGCCGCAACCTGGCCGTGCTGACCGAGGCGGCCACCCGCCTGCATATCCTGCGGACCAAGGGCATCGACCCGGCCGCGATGTTCATCGCGCGCCACAGCAACCTGCTGGAACGGCGAACACCCTGATTTCCCTGGCCTTCGAAGAGTCTGTCCATGAGCACCGCTGCCCCCACCGCCCCGACCCTGATCATCGTCAGCGGCCTGTCCGGCTCGGGTAAATCCGTCGCCCTGAAGACGTTCGAGGACCAGGACTACTACTGCTCGGACAACCTGCCGATCCAGCTGCTGCCGGACTTCGTGCGCAGCCTGCTGGCCCACCATGACGGCGCCGCGCCGCGCCGGCTGGCGGTCGGCATCGACGTGCGTGGCCAGGCTGACCTGAGCCAGCTGGCCAACTGGCGGCAACTGGCCACCGATGCTGGCGTGGAAACCAAGGTGCTGTTCTTTGAAGCCAGCGACGAGGCGGTGCTCAAGCGCTATGCCGACACCCGTCGCCGCCATCCACTCAGCCAGCTCGGTCTGTCATTGCCGGAAGCGATCGCCCGCGAGCGCGAACTGATCGCACCGCTGCGCCAGGAGGCCGACGCCATCATCGACACCAGCGCGCTCAACGTGCACCAGTTGCGCCGCCGGATCATCACCGAGTTCACGCTGGACCATGCAACCCGCCTGTCGCTGCTGTTCGAATCGTTCGCCTACAAGCGTGGCGTGCCGGCCGAAGCGGATTTCGTCTTCGATGCGCGGGTGCTGCCCAATCCGCACTGGGATCCCGAGCTGCGTGCGCTCAGTGGCCGCGAGCCGGGCGTGCGCGACTACCTGGAAGCCCAGCCGGACGTGCAGTGCTACCTCGCACAGCTGATGGGGTTTCTCGACACCTGGCTGCCGAAGCTGGGCGACGGCACACGCAGCTACGTGACCGTGGCCTTCGGCTGCACCGGCGGCAAGCACCGCTCGGTCTATCTGGCCGAACGGATGGCCCGGCATGCCCGCGAAATGGGCTGGGAAGACGTGGCCACCTATCACCGCGAGCAGGATTGAGAGGCCCGGCCGGGGTGCGCCCGACCGCCCCGCGGAGAGGCGGGATGGGCCGGCAGGCGGGGGACGCTGAATACGGGACACAGTGCCCCTCATCTGCGGCTATCGCCAATTCACCTTGACCTGTTAACGTGCAGTAATGACCTGTGGCATTCTCCTCGTAACACATCCCGGGGTCGGCGCCGCCCTGCTTGACGTGGCGACCCGGCTCCTGCGGCAGCTGCCGTTGAAGACCGAAGCTTTCGAAGTACCGTTCGACGCAGACCTGGATGCTCTGCTCCCCCTCGCCTCGGCCGCGCTGCGGCGGGTAGATGGTGGAGAAGGCGTGCTGATCCTGACCGACCTGTACGGCGCCAGCCCCGCCAACCTTGCCGGGCAGCTGGCCCGGCTGGGGACCCCGGTTCGCCGGGTGTCGGCGCTGAGCCTGCCGATGTTGCTGCGGGTGATGAATTATCCGGAACAGGCACTGGATCAACTGCCCGCCACCGCTGCGGCGGGTACCCGTAATGGAGCGATAGTCGACGATGCTTGAACGAGAACTCACCGTCAGCAACCGCCTGGGCCTGCATGCCCGGGCCACCGCCAAGCTGGTGCAGACCCTGGCACCGTTCCGGTGCAACGTGACCATGGCTGCCAAGGGCCGCGAGATCAACGCCAAGAGCATCATGGGCGTGATGCTGCTCGCTGCCGGCCAGGGCACCCCGGTCACCGTGCGCATCAGTGGCGAAGACGAAGCCGCCGCGATGGACGCGGTGGTCGACCTGTTCGAACGCCGCTTCGACGAGGACAGCTGATCGTGCCGCGCGCCCGCGCCGGCCAGCTCCCTTCCGGCCAACGGCCGGTCCAGCTGCTGGCTGGTCATGGCGCTGCGCGGGGTTCGGCGATGGGGCGTGCACGCGTGCGCCTGCCACATGCGCTGGACGTTGCCGAACAGCGCGTGGCACCGCAGCAGATCGAAACCGAGCTGACGCGCCTGCATCACGCCGTGGATGCCGCGCGCGCGGAGATGCATGAGCTTCGGCAGCGCCTGCACGGCGCACTGAACCAGGAAGTAGGCGAATTCCTCGATCTGCACGCGCTGCTGCTGGACGACCCGGAGCTGCTGTTCGGCCTGGATGAGCTGATCCGCAGCGGCCCGTACAGCGCCGGATACGCCCTGCGCCTGCAGCGCGACCGCCTGGCCAAGGTCTTCGATGGCATGGACGATGCCTACCTGAAGAGCCGCATGGACGATCTGGATCATGTGATCGGCCGCATTCACGCCTTCCTGCAGCCGGAGCGTGCGCCGGTGATGAAGGGGCTGGCCGGCGAGATCCTGGTCTGCGACAACATCGCGCCGTCCGAGCTGGCACAGCTGCAGGCACAGGGCGTCGTGGGCATCGTCACCGCCGCCGGCAGCGCGCTGTCGCACAGCGCCATCCTCGCCCGCAGTCTGCACCTGCCACTGATCGTCAACGTTCCGCAGCTGCTCAGCCGCGTTGCCGATGGCGACGTGCTGATCGTCGATGGCGCCGACGGCAGCATCACCGTCAACCCGCAGGCCGACAACCTGCGTGACTATCGCGCACGGCTGAAGGAACACGCCCGCGAGCAGCGGGAGCTCGGACGCCTGCGCAGCAAACCCAGCCGTACCCGCGACCAGGTCGACATCGCCCTGCTGGCCAACGCCGAATCGCTGGAGGACGTAACCCAGGCCCACGCCCTCGGCGCGCAGGGACTGGGTCTGTACCGCACGGAATTCCTGTTCCTGCAGCGCAACGAGCTGCCGGACGAGGAAGAACAGTTCCGGACCTACCGCGACGCCGCGCTGGGCATGAGCGGGCGGCCGGTGACCATCCGCACCCTCGATCTGGGTGCGGACAAAGCGGATCGCACCGGCCTGACCCTGAGCAACGAAGAGAACCCGGCGCTTGGCCTGCGGGGCGTGCGCCTGTCGCTGGCACGGCCGAAAGTGGCCGACACCCAGCTGCGGGCGATTCTGCGTGCCTCGGCCTATGGCAAGCTGCGGGTGCTGGTGCCCATGATCAGCACGCGCGAAGAGCTGCTGGCCGTGCGCCGGCGCATGCTCAAGCTGTCCGAACAACTGCGCGCGGAAGGGCACATGGTGGCCGACCACGTGCCGCTGGGGGCGATGATCGAAGTACCCGCCGCTGCTCTGGCGCTGGAGAGCTTCATCGACCTGGTCGACTTCCTGTCGATCGGCACCAATGACCTGGTGCAGTACCTGCTCGCGGCCGACCGCAACAACGAGGCGCTGGGCGAACTCTACTCGCCGCTGCACCCGGCGGTGCTGCGCCTGCTGCAGATGGTGATCGAGACCGGCGCACGCCATCGTGTGCCGGTGGCGGTGTGCGGCGAGATCGCGGGGGACGCACGCATGGCACCGCTGCTGCTGGCACTGGGCCTGACCGAGTTCAGCCTGCATCCGGGCACGCTGCTGGAAGTCCGCCGCGCGATCCGCGAGGCCGACCTGGCATCCCTGCGCGCCCGCGCTCCGAAGCTGCTGGCCGCGCGGGACCGTCGCGGCATCGAGCGCTGGCTGGCACTGGTGGCCGATACGCCCTGACGGCCGCGCTGCGCGCTCGCCGGGCATGGCCCGGCGCT
>NZ_JAOCKC010000009.1:0-117458 GCF_029844625.1 Stenotrophomonas sp. GD03680
TATCCATGGCGCTTACGCCCCTGCGCAGCCCACCCACCCGGCCACGGACAGGTTCCTGCGGCTGCCAGCCACGAAAGACAGAACAAAATCAAAAGCAAGAGCCGGTCGCTTCGCTCTTCATTCGGCCGGCACTGCCGCGGAGCATCCGCGCATGGCGTGGACCGAATACAGATCGCGGAAATCCGTCGAAGGCGGGGTGGGTCCGGTGGCGGGGGACGCCGTGAACCCATCCCTGGGGGCTTGGCCGCGGCATCCATGCCGCGGACACCCCCGCCACCGGACCCACCCCGCCAACCTGCAGGAAACCGGCTTTTGACGTTGCTGTTGCTTCGGCCGTTGCTTCGGCGGGTGCCGGGCGCAGCCCGGCCCAAGCCCATCCCCCGCTTCCGGTACAATATCGGGCCCGTTTCCCAACTACGGTTCCCCGGACATGATGGTCCTCGAGGGCGCGCCCGCCCTGTCGCCGTTCCGCCGCGAACGTCTTGAATCCCGCCTGCAGTCCATCGCTCCCTCCCTGCGCATCAGTGGTGCCTGGCACGTCTACTTCGTGCAGCCGGAAGGCTCGGCCGTGCCCGATCAGGCCACCCTGTGCCGCATCCTGGAAGCACAGTCGCAGGCCGGGACGGTCGCCGAAGGGGCCGTCAGCCGCATCGTGGTGCCGCGTCTGGGAACGTTGTCGCCGTGGTCGAGCAAGGCCACCGAACTGGTCCGCGGGGCCGGTCAGCCGGTCAGCCGGGTCGAGCGCGGCCTGCGTATCGACGTGCTGGGCTGGCCGGACGATGCCGCCACCCAGCAGTCGCTGGTGAAGGTGCTGCACGACCCGATGACGCAGTCGGTGCTGGACCACGTCGAGCAGGGCCAGGCCCTGTTCTCGGCGCCGGCCCGCGGTGAACTGGAGCGCGTTCCGGTGGCGCAGCTGGAAGCCGCCAACCAGCGCCTTGGCCTGGCCATGGCCCAGGACGAGATCGACTACCTGCGCGAGCGCTTCACCGCACTGGGGCGCTCCCCGTCTGACGTGGAACTGATGATGTTCGCGCAGGCCAATTCCGAACACTGCCGGCACAAGATCTTCAACGCCAGCTGGACCATCGACGGGCAGGCGCAGGAACGCTCGCTGTTCCGCATGATCAAGAACACCCACCAGCAGACGCCGCAGCACACCCTGAGCGCGTACAGCGACAACGCTGCGGTGATCGAAGGCCATCCGGCGTCGCGTTACCGTCCGGATCCGGCCAGTGGCGAGTACCGCCGCGAGCCGCAGGTGCCCAGCGCCTTCCAGATCAAGGTCGAAACCCACAATCACCCGACCGCGATCGCGCCGTTCCCGGGGGCTTCCACCGGTGCCGGTGGCGAAATCCGCGACGAAGGCGCAACCGGCCGCGGCGGCAAGCCGAAGGCCGGCCTGACCGGCTTCTCGGTCTCGCACCTGCGCATCCCCGAGCTGCCGCAGCCGTGGGAAGCGCCGCGCGCGCTGAATCCGCGGATGGCGCCGGCGCTGGAGATCATGACCGACGGCCCGCTCGGCGGCGCTGCGTTCAACAATGAGTTCGGCCGCCCGAACCTGCTCGGTTACTTCCGCAGCTTCGAGCTGCCTGAAGGCGCTGACCTGGTCCGTGCGTACGACAAGCCGATCATGCTGGCCGGCGGCCTCGGTGCGATCGACCGTATCCAGGTCGACAAGATCCCGCTGCAGGCCGGTGATGCGGTCATCGTGCTCGGCGGTCCGGCGATGCTGATCGGCCTGGGTGGCGGTGCGGCCAGCTCGGTGGCCTCCGGTGAAAGCGCCGAAGACCTGGATTTCGCCAGCGTGCAGCGCGACAACCCGGAGATGGAGCGCCGCTGCCAGGAGGTCATCGACCGCTGCGTGGCGATGGGTGCCGACAACCCGATCAAGTTCTTCCATGACGTCGGTGCCGGTGGTCTGTCCAACGCGATTCCCGAGCTGCTGCACGATTCGAACGTGGGCGGCATCATCGACCTGGGCAAGGTGCCCACCGACGATCCGTCGTTGTCGCCGATGCAGCTGTGGTGCAACGAATCGCAGGAGCGCTACGTGCTTGGCGTCGCGCAGGAGCGACTGGCCGAGTTTGCCGCGCTGTGCGCGCGCGAGCGCTGCCCGTTCGCCGCCGTGGGCGTGGCGACCGCCGAGGAGCATCTGGTGGTGGCGTACGGCGCGGTGCCGGGCCATGTTCCCGCCGACGCACCGATCGACCTGCCGATGGACGTGCTGTTCGGCAAGCCGCCGAAAATGCACCGCGACACGGCGCACCCGCCGGCACCGCGCTGGCCGGCGCTGAAGACCGGTGGCCTGGATCTGCAGGAAGCCGGCCTGCGCGTGCTGGCGCACCCGACCGTCGCCTCGAAGAACTTCCTGGTCACCATCGGTGACCGCAGCGTCGGCGGCCTGACCGCCCGCGAGCAGATGGTCGGCCCGTGGCAGCTGCCGGTGGCCGACGTAGCCATCACCCTGGCTGATTTCGATGGCGTGGCCGGTGAGGCGATGTCGATCGGCGAGCGCACGCCGCTGGCCCTGCTCGACGCCGCGGCGTCGGCGCGCATGGCCGTGGGCGAAGCGCTGACCAACCTGTGCGCGGCCCCGGTGGATGCGCTGGATGGCATCAAGCTGTCGGCGAACTGGATGGCTGCTGCCGGCCATCCGGGCGAAGACGCGCTGCTGTACGACGCAGTGAAGGCCGTGGGCATGGAACTGTGCCCGCAGCTGGACATCAGCATCCCGGTCGGCAAGGACTCGCTGTCCATGCAGGCGCAGTGGCATGACCAGGGCGAGGCACACAAGAGCGTGTCGCCGGTGTCGCTGGTGATCTCGGCGTTCGCGCCGGTTGCCGATGTGCGCCAGCAGCTGACGCCTCTGCTTGATCGCGACGTCGACAGCGAGCTGTGGCTGATCGGTCTCGGTGCCGGCAAGCAGCGCCTGGGCGGCTCGATCCTGGCGCAGGTGCACGCCGACCACAGCGAACTGCCGGCCTTCGCCGGTGCCGCGCCGGACCTGGACGACCCGCAGCGCCTGCGTGCCTTCTTCGAACTGATCCGGCATGCGCGCCAGTCCGGCCTGCTGCGTGCGTACCATGACCGCAGCGACGGCGGCGCGTTCGCCGCGCTGTGCGAAATGGCGTTCACCTCGCGCCTAGGCCTGGATATCGCCCTCGACGCGTGGGGCGATGACCCGTTCCGCAGCCTGTTCAATGAGGAACTGGGTGCGGTGGTGCAGATCGCCCGCGAAGATCGCGCCGCTTTTGCCGACCTGGTCGAGCGCCACGCCCTTACCGAATGCGCGCAGCGCATCGCCAGGCCGACCACCGCACCGGTGGTGCGCGTATCGCTGGCAGGCGAGAACCTGGCCGAGTGGCGCTGGGAGCAGCTGTTCGATGCGTGGTGGTCGGTCACCCATGCCATGCAGAAGCGTCGCGACAATCCGGCCAGCGCCGATGCCGAGCGCGATGTCGCCCGCGCGTTCAACGCACCGGGCCTGAAGCCGAAGCTGAGCTTCGACCTCAACGAGGATGTGGCGGCGCCGTTCATCAGCACCGGTGCGCGTCCGCGCGTGGCGGTACTGCGCGAACAGGGCGTCAACGGCCAGATCGAGATGGCCAACGCCTTCGAACGTGCAGGCTTCCGCGCGTTCGACGTGCACATGAGCGACCTGATCGAGGGGCGCGTGGCCCTGCAGGACTTCACCGGCCTGGTCGCCTGTGGCGGCTTCAGCTACGGCGATGTGCTGGGTGCCGGCCGTGGCTGGGCGACCTCGATCCTGGAACGCAGCGCGCTGCGCGATGCCTTTGCGGCGTTCTTCGAGCGCCAGGACAGCTTTGCCCTCGGCGTATGCAACGGTTGCCAGATGATGAGCCAGCTGAAGGACATCATCCCCGGCGCCGAACACTGGCCGCAGTTCCGCCGCAATGCCAGCGAGCAGTTCGAGGCCCGCACCGCACTGCTGGAAGTAGTGGAATCGCCGTCGATCCTGCTGCGTGGCATGGCCGGTTCCCGCCTGCAGGTGGCGGTGGCGCACGGCGAAGGCCAGGCGGTGTTCGACAACGCCGTCGACCAGGCCGCTGCGCGCGTGTCGCTGCGCTACATCGATGGCAACGGTGCCATCGCCCAGCAGTATCCGCTCAATCCGAACGGCTCACCGGATGGCATCACTGGCCTGACCAGCACGGACGGGCGCGTCACCATCATGATGCCGCATCCGGAGCGCACCCCGCGCGCACTCAATCTGAGCTGGGCGCCGGCCGAGTGGCAGGGTGATTCACCGTGGATGCGGATGTTCCGCAATGCCCGGGTGTGGTGCGGCTGATCGCGCACCGCTTCGCGCAGGCGTCGATGCCGATGCGTATGGAAAAACCCGCCGCATTGCCGGCGGGTTTTTCTTTGCGCGGATGAAACTCCTGTCGCCACCATGAGTTACATGCATTTCCATGCGCCAGACAATCGTCACGTGCAACTAACAAAATGGATTGATAAACGCGTGAAAAAGTGAACTGCTTCACGGCAATGTGATTTGCTGTGTCAAAGTCTTGACGATATGGAAAGTTGCCGTTAACACTTGAACCCCGTTTCAGAACCATTCATCCCGCAGTAACCGCTTGGCGCATGCGCTCGGTTTTCTTTCGCTGCGCGCCGTTCGGCAATACCCCGCAGTAAATCACGCGAATAAACGCCCCCAGGGGACGTTGGACCAGAAGGTCCGGCGGTGGCGTTGCTTTGCCCAAAACCAGTCCAATCAGGAGCCGTACCGATGAATCGGATTTATCGCAAGGTCTGGAACAAAGCACTGGGTCAGTTGGTCGTGGCCTCGGAACTGGCCTCGTCCGACAGTTGCGGCGGGGTCGTCGACCAACGCCGCGATGCGACACAGGCCAGGCCCTTTGTACTGGCTGCCGCACTGGCGCTGGCACTGGGATTGGGCATGACCGGCGTCGCCTCTGCACAGTCGGTGGAGATCGGCGGCAACGCCAACTGCGTGGTGCTCAACAGCTCGATCGTCGACAAGTGCCTGGTGGATGGCAGCGCCTCGGCCACCGGCACCAATGCGGTCGCCGTGGGCACCGGCAGCCGTGCAACCGGTGCCAACAGCGTGGCGCTGGGCGCCGGCTCGAAAGCAACGCGTGCCAATACCGTTGCCGTCGGTGATGCGGGCAAGGAACGGCAGGTGACCCACGTCGCCGCTGGCACCGAGGCAACCGATGCGGTGAACAAGGCACAGCTGGATGCACAGGCGCGGGCCACGCAGGCGGCGTTGGCCGAAGCGACAGCCCAGAGCAGTCGCTACTTCAAGGCCGACGGCGCCGGTGATGACAGCGACGCGGCGAAGATCGAAGGGCAGGGCGCGATTGCGGTCGGCAGCGGCAGCCAGTCGCTGGCCAACGCCACCACGGCCGTCGGCACACAGGCCGTGGCCGCCGGTCTGGGCGCCAGTGCGTTCGGCCAGAACGCGCTGGCCATCGGCGATGCCAGCGTCGTCGTCGGCCAGAGTGCCGTTGCGCTCGGACTGGGAGATACCGCCGTCGGTGCCAGCGCTGTTGCGGCCAGCGAGAACGGCGCAGCGACCGCACTGGGCGCGTTGTCCGAGGCCAGTGCGGACGGCGCAACGGCGGTCGGTGGCGGAGCCGTGGCCATGGGCCCGGGCAGTACCGCCGTGGGTCGTGGCGCAACGGCCGCCAATGAAGCATCGATCGCGGTCGGTGCGTTCAGCACCGCCGTGGGTGAATACAGCACCGCGCTGGGTTCGAACTCGGCAGCGGTTGCCACCGGCAGTGTGGCGCTGGGCGCCGGCTCGCTGGCCGACCGGGTCGATACGGTATCGGTGGGCGCAGCCGAGTACGGTCTGACCCGGCAGATCACCAGTGTCGCGGCGGGTACCGAAGACACCGATGCGGCCAATGTCGGCCAACTCCGGGACGTCGCGGCCGTGGCCGATGCCACGGCCAAGCGTTTCCAGGCCACCGGCAGCAGCAACAGCGACGCCGGTGCGCTGGCCGCAGGCGATGACGCGCTGGCTGCCGGTGAAGCGGCCAACGCGCTCGGCGATGGCACCACCGCAGTCGGCGCCGGCGCCACCGCGGTCGCGCAGAACGCCACGGCGGTCGGCAACAACGCCCTGGCCGCCGGACAGAACAGCGCCGCGTTCGGCAACAACGCGCAGGCTGCAGGACCCGGCAGCGTCGCGGTGGGTGGCGCCGCCGTGGACGAGAACGGCAATCCGCTCATCACCAACGGCGGCGTGCCGGTGGAGACCGGCGCGACCAGTGCCGGCGTCGGCGGCACTGCGGTCGGTGCCAGCGCAGAGGCGGCTGGCTTCGCTGCGTCCGCCTATGGCGTGGGTGCCTATGCGGCCGGCGCGCAGTCCTCCGCATTCGGCGCGGTGGCCAACGCCATCGGCGACTACGCCACCGCAGTCGGCACCCAGAGCAACGCGACCGGCACCAGCAGCGTGGCCGTGGGTGGCCCGGCTGACCTGATTCCCGGCCTGGGCTTCTTCGTGCAGACCCAGGCCAGCGGCGAAGCCGCCACCGCTGTGGGTGCCGGCGCGATCGCCAGCGGTGACCGGACCGTGGCCAACGGCAGCCTGACCGAAGCCTCCGGCGCCGAAGCCACGGCCATCGGCTACTTCGCCTACGCACCCGGAGAAGGGGCCAGCGCGCTGGGCGCGCAGACCTGGGCCAGCGGCGCGCAGAGCACGGCGGTCGGCTACTACGCCACGGCGCGCGGCGCCAACAGTGTCGCCCTGGGCGCGAACTCTGAAGCCATCCGTGACAACAGCGTCGCCGTGGGCAGTGCCGGCAACGAGCGGCAGATCACCGGCGTCGCTGCCGGCAGTGAAGCCACCGATGCAGTGAACAAGGCGCAGCTGGACGCCGTGGCCAGCACCGCGGATACCACCGCCCATTACTTCCAGGCCCAGCCGGAAGCCGGCAGCGATGCCGGTGCGTTTGCCGAGGGAGAGGGTGCGGTGGCCGCCGGTTCGTCCAGCAACGCGATCGGCGCCGGTGCCGTCGCCCAGGGCGCGGGTGCTTCCGCCGTGGGCGATGACAGCGTCGCCATCGGTCGCAACAGCAGTGCCAGTGGCAACGGCGGGGTCGCCATCGGTGGACTGGGCCAGGCCTACGACCAGTACAACCAGCCGATCATCGGCGATGACGGTCAACCGGAACGTGTCGGCACCACCGCCGGCGCCGATGCCACCGCCGTCGGCAATGGTGCGCAGGCAACGGGTGCGTCGGGCAATGCCTTCGGCAGCGCGGCCAAAGCCACCGGCGACAACAGCGTGGCTGCCGGTGGCAAGTCGCGTGCGACCGGAAGCTACGCGGTCGCCGTGGGCGACAGTGCGTTCGCCAGCAGCGACGACAGCACCGCCGTCGGCGGCTACAGCTGGGCCACCGCCAGTGGCGCCAGCGCATTCGGTTCGGGCGCATGGGCCACCGCCACCAACGCATCCGCCTTCGGCAATGCAGCATGGGCCAGCGGCAGTGGCGCCACCTCCATCGGCTACAACAGCTGGGCCAACGGCACCAGCGCCACCGCCGTCGGCCGCGGTGCCTTCGGCTACGGCGACTACAGCGTGGCGTTGGGCTACCAGGCGCTGGGCAACACGGTCAACAGCATCGCCATCGGCACCAATACGGTGGCCGGCGGTGAAAGCGCGATCGCGCTGGGTGCCGGCAGCAACGCCAGCGGCAGCAACGCGGTCGCGTTGGGTGCAGGCTCGGTGGCTGATCGTGACCGCAGCGTGGCGGTTGGCGCTGCCGGCAACGAGCGCCAGGTGACCCACGTGGCCGCAGGTACGCAGGCCACCGATGCGGTGAACAAGGCACAGCTGGATGCCGTCGCGGCGGAAGCATCCACCACCGGCAAGTACTTCCAGGCCAGCGGCAGTGCCGACAGCGATGCTGGCGCTTACGTGGAAGGGGACAACGCACTGGCTGCCGGCGAGGCATCCAACGCCATCGGCGACGGCGCCATCGCCCTGGGCAGCGGCGCCAACGCACTGGCCAACAACGCGCAGGCGCTGGGCTTCAATGCCGTGGCCACCGCGGCCAATGCCAGCGCGATCGGTGCCAACGCACAGGCGACCGGCGAGTACGCCACCGCGCATGGCGCGGAAAGCGAAGCCAGCGGTGAACAGAGCGCGGCCTTCGGTGCTGCCTCGATTGCCAGTGGCGCCGGCAGCACCGCCAGCGGCGTGCTGTCCGAAGCCTCCGCAGAAGAGGCGACGGCAGTGGGCTACTTCAGCACCGCCAGTGGTGAAGCGGCCACGGCGGTCGGCAGCGAGAGCGTGGCCAGCGGCACGGCCTCGGCTGCATTCGGCATCGGTGCGGAAGCCACGGGTGGCTACAGCACCGCCATCGGCGGTTTCGCCAGCGCCTCGGCGTTCAACGCCACCGCGTTCGGCAATTTTGCCAATGCCTCCGGCTCCAACAGCGTGGCGCTGGGCGGCGACTCGGAAGCCTCCGGCGACTACAGCACGGCCACCGGTCAGGGCAGCTTGGCCACCGGTACGAACAGTGTCGCTGTCGGCGGCTCGTTGTTCGGCATTCTCGCCACCGAGGCGTCCGGCAACTACTCCACGGCCGTCGGTGGTGGCGCATGGTCGCCGGGCATCAACAGCACCGCGCTCGGCAATGCGGCCGAGTCGCGCGGCGCCAACAGCGTCGCGCTGGGTGCCGATTCGATTGCAGACCGTGACAACACGGTATCGGTCGGTGGTGGTGGCAACACCCGCCAGGTGACCAACGTGGCGGCAGGTACCCAAGGCACCGATGCGGTCAACAAGGATCAGCTGGACGCCGTGGCATCGGTGGCCGAGAACACGAGCCGCTACTTCCAGGCCAGTGGCAGTGCCGACAGCGACGCCGGCGCCTACGTTGAAGGTGACAACGCGCTGGCCGCCGGCGAAGCGGCCAACGCGATCGGCAACGGTGCCACCGCACTGGGCAGTGGTGCGACGGCGGTCGCCGCCAGTGCCACCGCCGTAGGCCTGGACAGCCTGGCCAGCGGCAGCAATGCCGCAGCGGTGGGCAGCAACGCACAGGCCACGGGTGAAAACAGTGCGGCGCTGGGCAGCGGTGCGGTTGCCAGCGAGATCGGCAGCACGGCGACCGGCGCGGGTGCACAGGCCACGGCGGTGTACAGCACCGCCAACGGCTCGGAGGCGCTGGCCAGCGGTGCGCAGTCGCTGGCCAGCGGCTTCCGCAGCGCGGCGTCGGCCGATGGCACCACGGCGGTTGGTGGTTACAGCGAAGCCAGTGGTCGTCTCGGTTCTGCACTGGGTTACGGCACGATCGCCAGCGGGGCCAACAGTACTGCGACGGGCGTGTTTGCCACGGCCAGCGGCGCCAGCGCGGTGGCCATGGGTGATTCCAGTGAAGCCAGCGGCGATGAAAGCGTCGCCATCGGCGGCAGCACCTTCTTTGGTCTGATCCCGGCCCGCGCCAGCGGCTACGGCGCTGCGGCGTTCGGTGCGGGCGCATGGGCCACCGACGACTACGCGACCGCCATCGGCTGGAACTCGTGGGCCGACGCAGCTGATTCCACCGCACTGGGCGCCAATGCCACCGCCAACGGCAGCAACAGCGTCGCCCTTGGTGCTGCATCGAAGGCAGACCGCGACAACACGGTGGCGGTTGGCAGCACGGACAGCGAACGCCAGATCACCCATGTCGCCGCAGGTACCGAAGGCACCGATGCGGTCAACAAGAACCAGCTGGACGCCGTGGCGTCGGTGGCTGAGAACACCAGCCGCTACTTCCAGGCCAGTGGCAGTGCCGACAGCGACGCCGGCGCCTATGTGGAAGGTGACAACGCGCTGGCCGCCGGCGAAGCGGCCAACGCGATCGGCAACGGTGCCACCGCACTGGGCAGTGGCGCGACGGCGGTCGCCGCCAGTGCCACCGCCGTAGGCCTGGACAGCCTGGCCAGCGGCAGCAATGCCGCAGCGGTGGGCAGCAACGCACAGGCCACGGGTGAAAACAGTGCGGCGCTGGGCAGCGGTGCGGTTGCCAGCGAGATCGGCAGCACGGCGACCGGCGCGGGCGCACAGGCCACGGCGGTGTACAGCACCGCCAACGGCTCGGAAGCGCTGGCCAGCGGTGCGCAGTCGCTGGCCAGCGGCTTCCGCAGCGCGGCGTCGGCCGATGGCACCACGGCGGTTGGTGGTTACAGCGAGGCAACGGGTCGCCTCGGCACCGCGCTCGGCTATGGCACCGCCGCGACCGGCGCCAACACCACGGCCGTCGGCTTCGGTGCGGCCGCGGCCGGTACCGGAGCCGTGGCGGTGGGCCAGTCCAGCGAAGCCAGTGGCGAGGAAAGCGTCGCCATCGGCGGCAGCACCTTCTTCGGTCTGATCCCGGCCCGCGCCAGCGGCTACGGCGCCGCGGCGTTCGGTGCGGGTGCATGGGCCACCGACGACTACGCCACCGCCATCGGCTGGAACTCGTGGGCCGACGCAGCTGATTCCACCGCACTGGGCGCCAATGCCACCGCCAACGGCAGCAACAGCGTCGCCCTCGGTGCTGCATCGAAGGCAGACCGCGACAACACGGTGGCGGTTGGCAGCGCGGACAGCGAACGCCAGATCACCCATGTCGCCGCGGGTACCGAAGGCACCGATGCGGTCAACAAGGACCAGCTGGACGCCGTGGCGTCGGTGGCCGAGAACACCAGCCGCTACTTCCAGGCCAGTGGCAGTGCCGACAGCGACGCCGGCGCCTATGTGGAAGGTGACAACGCGCTGGCCGCCGGCGAAGCGGCCAACGCGATCGGCAATGGTGCCACCGCACTGGGCAGTGGCGCGACGGCGGTCGCCGCCAATGCCGCTGCCGTGGGCTTCAACGCGGTGGCGACGGGTGAGGATGGCGTGGCCATCGGCAACAGCGCCAGCAGTACCGCTGGCGGCGCGATCGCCCTCGGTGCGCAGAGCAGCAGCGCCGGGCCGGCCAGCGTCGCCCTGGGCGCGCAGTCGGAAGCGGAGGGCATCGGTGCCGTTGCGGTAGGTGGCATCGCCCAGGCCAGCGGCCTGGCCGCCACCGCCGTCGGTTACGGGGCCACGGCCGACGGTCGCGAAGCGACTGCGGTCGGCAACTTCGCCTATGCCAATGGCTGGCAGTCCACAGCCTACGGTGCGGGTGCCACGTCCAGCTTCTTCGGCACGGCCCTGGGCAGTGGCGCGCAGGCGGCCGACGTCGCCACGGCGGTCGGCCAGGGCACCACCGCGCAGATCGCCGGTGCGGGTTTCGGCGTACAGGCACGCGCCGGCGAGTACGGTACCGCGCTCGGCAACAACGCGGCCACCGGCCTCAATGGCGTGGCGGTGGGCTTCAACGCACTGGCCGGGCAGGATGCCAACAGCGTCGGCAGCGGTCAGCACACTACCGCCATCGGCAGCGAGGCGTGGGCGACCGAGGACGGGGCCACCGTGGTCGGCTACAACAGTTACGCGCAGGCAACCAATGCCACGGTGCTGGGCAGCAACACCTGGACGACCAAGGCCGCCGACAACAGCGTCGCGCTGGGTGCCGGATCGCTGGCGGATCGTGCCAACGCGGTATCGGTCGGTGCGGCGCAGGACTGGGTTGATGCGGCGGGCGTTACCCACAGCGCGATCAACCGCCAGGTCACCAATGTCGCGGCCGGTACCCAGGCGACCGATGCGGTGAACAAGGGCCAGCTGGATGTGGTGGCGGCCACCGCCGATGCCACCGGCCGCCACTTCCGTGCGACCGGTACCGGGACCGCCAGCGCCACGGGCAGCAACGCGGTCGCCGTCGGTTCCGGTGCCAGTGCCAGCGGCAACCGCAGCAATGCGCTGGGCAGCAGTGCCAGCGCCATCGGCAATGCGGCGCTGGCCGTCGGCGCCAACGCCGGCGCGACCGGTGCGAACTCGGTGGCGCTGGGCAGTGGCGCGCGCGCGCTGGACGCCAATGTGGTGTCCGTCGGCGGTGGCAACGGTACCGATGGTCCGGCGACGCGCCGCATCGTCAACGTCGCCGACGGTCGCATCGCCGCAGGCAGCAGCGACGCGGTCACCGGTTCGCAGCTCAACGTCACCAACCAGCGCGTCGGCGCGGTGGAAACCCGGGTCGGCGATTTCGATTCGCGTATCGCGACCGTGGAAACGTCCACTGCCAATGCGGTCGGTTATGACGACGCCAGCCGCGACCGGCTGACCCTGGCCGGCATCGAGGGCACCACGATCGACAATGTCGGCGCCGGCAGCATCGCCGCAGGCAGTCGCCAGGCGATCAATGGCGGCCAGCTGTTCCAGTCGCTCAGCGATGCCGCCAGCTTCCTCGGCGGTGGCGCCAGTGTCGGCATGCAGGGCGTGTTCGTCGCGCCGAACTACGTGATCCAGGGCGCCAGCTACAGCAATGTCGGCGATGCCCTTGGCGCACTGGACCGCAAGGTCAGCGAGATTGACCAGCGCACCGGGGGGGCGAACCGCTCCCGCACCGCCAGCCTGCGTTCGACCAGCACGCCGCTGGAGGGGGGCGCCGCCAACCTGGCCGCGCAACCGGCCAGCGTCGATGCCGTCCCCGACGTGGCCACTGCCAGCAGCGCCCGGGTACAGGGCGCGCCGACCGCCGCCGCAGCGGGCTCGGGCATCCCGGTCGGCACACCGGCAGCGGGTTTCAACGCGGTCACCGTGGGAGAGGGCGCCGTTGCCAGCGGCGCGTCGTCCACGGCCATCGGCCAGGGGGCCAGTGCGACGGCCGCCAACGCCGTGGCGCTGGGCCAGGGCTCGGTTGCCGATCGTGCCAACACCGTCTCTGTCGGCAGCGAAGGCAACGAGCGCCAGGTCACCAATGTCGCGGCCGGCAGCGCTGCCACCGACGCGGTCAACAAGGGTCAGCTGGACCGTGGTGTCGCCACGGCCAACAGCTACACCGATGGCCAGGTGAAGGCCGTGACCGACAGCTTCGATGTGTTCAAGGGCGAAGTCGATGGCCGCCTGCGTCATATGGACCGTCGCATCGATCGTCAGGGCGCGATGAGCGCGGCGATGCTCAACATGGCCACCAGCGCCGCCGGCATCCGTACCCAGAACCGGGTCGGCGTCGGTGTCGGCTTCCAGGGCGGCGAGTCGGCGTTGTCGCTGGGTTACCAGCGTGCAATCAGCGACCGCGCCACGGTCACCTTCGGCGGTGCCTTCAGCAGCGACGACAGCTCGGTCGGCGTTGGCGCCGGCTTCGGCTGGTAAGCCACTCCATCGCGCCGGCGGCCACCCACGCCGGCGCAATACCCGCAACGAGGGCCTGGGGGGAGGTCACGGCAATCCCGGCTGGGCCGGCCGGGAGTCGTCAAGGAATGATGGCCGCAGTGTTGGTTCGATCCATGACCCAGAAGAGGAATTTCGACGTGATCAAGAAGCAGAACCTTCGCATCAACGTGCTTGCCGCCGCCGTGCTGTCGATGACCGCGGTAGGTGCCGTCCATGCCGCCGGGTTGCCGACGCAGGAACCGGCACGCCAGGCGCGCACCGCACAGCCTGGCACCGACCGCATCATCGTCAAGTACCGCGCCGGCACGGCCGCTGCGCTGGATCGTTCGGCCAAGCTGTCCACGGTGCAGTCGGCGCTGACCCGCGCCAGCCTGTCCGGCGGCACTGCGCGCGCCAGTACCCTGGGCCCGCAGGTCGTGCGCAAGCTCGGCGTCGGCGCCGATGTGATCCGCCTGCAGGGCCGTCTGGCCCCGGCTGAACTGCAGCGCGTGCTGAAGGAGCTGAAGGCTGATCCGGCGGTGCAGTACGCCGAGGCCGACGTGAAGCTGCGCCGCAGCGAACTGCGTGCGGGCGATGTGCAGCCGGCGCTGGTGCCGAACGACCAGTACTACCAGCAGTACCAGTGGCACCTGCACAACGCGACCGGCGGCATCAACGCGCCGGCAGCCTGGGATGTTTCGCAGGGCGAGGGCGTGGTGGTGGCGGTGCTCGACACCGGCATCCTGCCGCAGCACCCGGATCTGGTCGGCAACCTGCTGGAAGGCTACGACTTCATCAGCGATGCCGAGACCTCGCGCCGCCCCACCAACGAGCGGGTACCCGGTGCGCTGGACTATGGCGACTGGGTCGAGAACGACAACGAGTGCTACACCGGCTCGCTGGCCGATGACAGCTCCTGGCACGGCACGCACGTTGCCGGCACCGTGGCCGAGCAGACCAACAACGGCGTCGGCATGGCCGGTGTCGCGCACAAGGCCAAGGTGCTGCCGGTCCGCGTGCTCGGCAAGTGCGGTGGCTACCTTTCCGATATCGCCGATGCCATTACCTGGGCCTCCGGCGGCACCGTGGCCGGCATTCCGGCCAATGCCAACCCGGCCGAGATCATCAACATGAGCCTGGGCGGCAGCGGCAGCTGCGGCGGCACCTACCAGGATGCGATCAATGGCGCGATCTCGCGCGGCACCACGGTCGTGGTGGCCGCCGGCAACGAGACGGACAATGCGTCCAATTACCGCCCTGCCAGCTGCGATGGCGTGGTGACGGTGGGAGCCACCCGTATCACCGGCGGCATCACCTACTACTCCAACTACGGCACCCGCGTCGATCTTTCCGGCCCTGGTGGTGGCGGCAGCGTGGACGGCAATCCGGGTGGCTATGTCTGGCAGGCCGGTTCCGACGCGGCCACTACGCCGGACTCGGGCAGCTATACCTACATGGGCAAGGGCGGAACCTCGATGGCCTCGCCGCACGTCGCGGCGGTGGCGGCACTGGTGCAGAGCGCGTTGATCGCCGATGGCAAGGAGCCGCTGGCTCCGGCAGCCATGCGTACCCTGCTCAAGGAAACCGCACGCCCGTTCCCGGTGGCCATCCCGTCGGCGACCCCGATCGGTACCGGCATCGTCGACGCCAAGGCCGCACTGGCCAAGGCGCTGGAGGAACCGTGCACCGAGGACTGCGGCCCGGTAGCCACACCGCTGACCAACAAGGTCGCTGTCGGCGGCCTGTCCGGTGCGACCGGCGGCAGTGCCCTGTACAGCTTCGAAGCGGTGGCGGGCAAATCGCTGAGCGTGATCACCTACGGTGGCAGTGGCAACGTGTCGGTGTACCTGGCCCAGGGCCGCGAGCCCAGCGCGAGCGACAACGACGCCAAGTCCACGCGTGCGGGCAACGCCGAAACCGTGCGCGTCAACAAGCCGGTGGCCGGCACGTACTACGTCAAGGTGGTGGGTGAAGCCGCCTACAGCGGGGTGACCATCCTCGCCACGCAGTAATGCCATCACACTGTCGTAGATGAACTGGCGACGCCCGTCACCCCGTGGTGGCGGGCGTTGTCATTTTTCGAAAGGCGGCGCGATGGCGGCGGAAACCACGGCTTAACTGCTAAAGTCGGGCCGATCGACAGGAGAGTCACGTGAACGCGCTCGCTGCAACCACTGCCGACGACGCCGAGAGCCGCATCCTGGATGCGCTGCTGGCGCGTGGGCGGCTCAAGGAAGGAGACCTGGCCCGGGCGCGGCCGCTGCATGCCGAGGCCGGCGGCAGCCTGCTCGGCCTGCTGGTGCGCCTGGGACTGGTGTCCGAGCGGGACCAGGCGCAGGCCAGCGCGGATGTGCTGGGCCTGCCACTGCTGGAAGGCAAGCAGGTGCCCGAGACGCCGCCGCAGTCCCTCGCCGAAGGCCTGCCGCTGTCGCTGCGCTTCCTCAAGCAGTTCCACGTCTGCCCGCTGGCGCTGGATGAACACGGCGTACGGCTGTGGTTGGCCGATGCCCACGATGTCTACCCGCAGCAGGCCGTGCAGCTGGCCCTGGGCGTGCCGGTCACGCCGGTGCTGGGCATGCGTGCGGAGATCGACGATCTGGTCGAGCGCTGGTTCGGCCAGGGCCGCAGCGCCATGGGGGCGATCGTGGAAACCGCCGATGGTGAAGGCGGCGCGGTGGACGACATCGAGCATCTGCGTGACCTTGCCTCGGAAGCGCCGGTAATCCGCCTGGTCAACCTGGTGATCCAGCGCGCGGTGGAACTGCGTGCCTCGGACATCCATGTCGAACCCTTCGAAAGCCGTTTGAAAGTCCGTTACCGCGTCGATGGCGTGCTGGTGGAGGGCGAGAGCCCACCCGCCAACCTGACCGCCGCGGTCATCAGCCGCATCAAGATCATGGCCCGGCTCAACATCGCCGAGCGCCGCCTGCCGCAGGACGGCCGCATCATGCTGCGCGTGCAGGGCAAGGAGCTGGACCTTCGCGTCAGCACGGTACCGACCGCACACGGCGAGAGCGTGGTGATGCGCCTGCTTGACCGCGAAACCGTGGTGTTCGATTTCCATCGGCTTGGCTTCACCGATGCATTCCTGCCGCAGTTCCGCAAGGTCCTGGAGCAGCCGCACGGCATCCTGCTGGTGACCGGCCCGACCGGTTCGGGCAAGACCACGACGCTGTACACCGCGTTGAGCCAGCTCAATACCGCCGACGTCAAGATCATCACGGTCGAAGACCCGGTCGAGTACCAGATCGAAGGCATCAACCAGATCCAGGCCAAGCCGCAGATCGGCCTGGACTTCGCCAATGCGCTGCGCAGCATCGTGCGCCAGGATCCGGACATCATCATGATCGGCGAAATGCGCGATCTGGAGACCGCGCGCATCGCGATCCAGTCGGCGCTGACCGGCCATCTGGTGCTGTCCACCCTGCATACCAACAATGCCGCCGGTGGCATCACCCGGCTGCTCGACATGGGTGTGGAGGACTATCTGCTGACCTCCACCATCAACGGCATCCTCGCGCAGCGTCTGGTGCGCCGTCTGGAACCGACCCACGCCGAGCGCTACCCGGCGTCACCGGAAGAGATCGATCGTTTCGAGCTGCGCCGCCTGCAGCCGGAGGGGACGATTCACCTGTACCGGCCGCGTCCCTCGGCACTGGCACCGACCGGCTACCTGGGCCGCACCACCATCATGGAATTCCTGGTGATGAACGACGCGCTGCGGCGCGCGGTGATGCGCCGCGATGGCATGGGCGAGCTGGAGCGCATCGCGCGCGAAGGCGGCATGCGCACCATGTACGAGGATGGCCTGGCCAAGGCCCTTGCCGGGCAGACGACCATCGAGGAAGTCCTGCGTGTGACGGAGGAGAGCTGATGCGCGCCGGAGCCCGGGGCTGACATGCCTAACTACCGCTACAAGGCCCTCAATCCGCATGGCGAGATCTTCGACGGGCAGATGGAAGCGGCCAGCGAGGCCGACCTGATCGCGCGCCTGCAGGACCAGGGGCATCTGCCGATGGAAACCCAGCTGGCCGATGCGGGGTCCATCGGCGGGGGCAGCTGGCGCAACCTGTTCCACCAGCGCCCGCTGCAGGGCCCGGCGCTGCTGCAGTTCACCCAGCAGCTGGCGACCCTGCTCGGTGCCGGCCAACCGCTGGATCGCGCGCTGTCGATCCTGCTGGGCCTGCCCGAGGACGAGCGCTCGCGTCGTGCGATCACCGACATCCGCGACGTGGTGCGCGGTGGTGCGCCGCTGTCGACCGCGCTGGAGCGCCAGCATGGCCTGTTCTCGCGCCTGTACGTGAACATGGTGCGTGCCGGCGAGGCCGGCGGCAGCCTGCATGAGACCCTGCAGCGGCTGGCCGATTACCTTGAACGCGCGCGTGCGCTGCAGGGCAAGGTGATCAATGCGCTGGTCTACCCGGCCATCCTGCTGGTGGTGGTGGGCGGCGCGCTGCTGTTCCTGCTGGGTTACGTCGTGCCGCAGTTCGCGCAGATGTACGAGAGCCTGGACGTGGCGCTGCCGTGGTTCACCAACGCCGTGCTGCAGCTCGGTCTGTTCGTGCGCGACTGGTGGATCCTGCTGCTGGTGGTACCGGGCGTGCTGGCCCTGCTGTTCGAGCGCAAGCTGCGGCAGCCGGCCTTCCGCCTGGCCCTCGACGGCTGGCTGCTGCAACGGCGCAGCATCGGCCGCCTGCTCGGCGAGCTGGAAACCGCACGGCTGGCGCGCACGCTGGGGACGCTGTTGCGTAACGGTGTGCCGCTGCTGGGTGCGCTGGGCATCGCCCGCAACGTACTGGGCAACCGCGCGCTGGCAGCCGACGTGGATACCGCCGCCGACGAGGTCAAGAACGGTGCGGGCCTGTCGCTGGCACTGTCGCGCGGCAAGCGCTTTCCGCGGCTTGCCCTGCAGATGATCCAGGTCGGCGAGGAATCCGGCGCGTTGGACACCATGCTGCTGAAGGCGGCGGATACCTTCGAGCAGGACAGCGCCCGGCGCATCGATCGCCTGCTGGCGGCGATGGTCCCGGCGATCACCCTGGTGCTGGCTTCGGTGGTCGGTGCGGTCATCGTCGCCGTGCTGGTCCCGCTGTACGACCTGACCAATGCCATCGGTTGACGATGGACTCTTCCGCACTTCGACCCAACGCAACCGAAAGGACCGATCATGATCGCTAACCGTCGACCCATCCGCCTGTCCTTCACCGCCGCGCGGCACCAGTCGGGCATGAGCCTGCTGGAGATCATCATCGTCATCGTGTTGATCGGCGCGGTGCTGACCCTGGTGGCCAGCCGCGTGCTGGGCGGTGCCGACCGGGGCAAGGCCAACATCGCCAAGGCGCAGGTGCAGACCGTGGCATCCAAGATCGACAACTACCAGATCGATACCGGCAAGCTACCGGGCGCGCTCACCGATCTGGTGACCGCACCGGCCGGCGTTGGCGGTTGGCTCGGCCCGTACGCCAAGCCGGCCGACCTCAACGATCCGTGGGGGCACGCACTGGAGTACCGCGCACCCGGCGAAGGCCAGCCGTATGAGCTGATCAGCCTGGGCAAGGACGGCAAGGCCGGTGGCAGCAGCGTCGATGCCGACATCCGCTACCAGCCGTAATCCCGCATGACGTATTTCCTGCCGCGCCGGTTGCCCCGACCGCGCCTGCACGGCAGGCGTCCGGCGGGGCTGTCGCTGCTGGAGATGCTGCTGGTGATCGCGCTGATCGCGGCCATCGGCCTGATCACCGCGGCGGGACTGTCGCGTGGCTTCGCCGGCATGCAGCTGCGCAGCGCCGGCAAGGACATCGCCAACCAGCTGCGCATGGTGCGTGCACAGGCGATCGCGCGCGGCGAACCGCAGCGGTTCGTGATCGAGCCGGCACGGCATCGCTGGCAAGGGGCGAACCAGCGCCAGGGCGAGCTGCCGGCACAGCTGACGGTGCGTTTCGAAGGCGCTGCGCAGCTGGCCACTGCGCCAGGGCAGGGTGTGATCGAGTTCCATCCCGACGGCGGTTCCAGTGGCGGCCGCATCCGCCTGCAGCGTGATGCCGCCGAATGGCGCATCGACGTCGGCTGGTTGACCGGTGAAGTCCGCTCCGGCCCATGGCAGGCGCAGTGATGCGGCGGGCGCGCGGTTTCACGCTGCTGGAGGTGATCGTGGCCTTCGCTCTGCTCGGGCTGGCGCTGACCCTGCTGTTGGGCAGCCTGTCCGGCGGTGCCAGGCAGGTGCGCGAGGCCGAGCTGCGCACGCGCGCCGTCCTGCATGCGCAATCGCTGCTGGCCGCGGCGGGCGTGGATGCGCCGCTGCAGGTGGGCCAGCAGCAGGGCGACTGGGAAAACGGGCGCTATCGCTGGGAGCTGCAGGTGCAGCCCTGGACCGAGCCACGCGCCGGCAACGTCGCGGCCACGCAGTCGCCGGGTGCACCGTGGCTGGCCGAACTGCAGTTGCAGGTGCGGTGGGGCGATGGCGAACGCGAACAGCTGCGCTGGCGCAGCCTGCGCCTGCTGCCGCCGGACCTGGAGCGCGCGCGATGAAGCGGAGCGCTGCGGGATTCACTCTGGTTGAGGTGATGCTGGCGACCGTGCTGCTTGCCGGTGGCCTGGCGCTGGCGTTCGCCAGCGTGCGCTCGGCGATGGCGGTCAGCCAGCGGGGTGAACAGATCGCTGCCGAAAGCGAGCGGATGCGCGCGGTGCAGGCCCTGCTGCGGCGACAGCTGGCCGGGGCGATGCGCAGCCCGCTGGAAGTGCCAGACCCGACCCGCGAGCCGGTGTTCTTCCAGGGCGAAGAGCAACGGATGCTGTTCGTCGCTGATCTGCCAGGCTACCTCGGACGCGGCGGGCCCTATCTGCATGCGCTGCAGGTGGACGGCAAGGCCGGGCAGCAGCGTCTGCTGCTGGACCTGGTCCTGCTGCAGGAGGGCGAGCGCATCGCCGAAACGCCACCACGCCCGCCCGAGGTGCTGGTGGATGGCCTGCAAGCGGTGGAGATGCGCTATCGCGGCATCGATGCCGGCAGCGGGCAGATGACCGAGTGGCTGCCGCGCTGGGAAGACACCCGTCGCCTGCCTCTGCTGGTGGAACTGCGGATCGTGCCGGTCCGTGGTGCCGCATGGCCGCCCCTGGTGGTGGCCCCCCGCCTGGGCGGCGGTGGAGGGGGGCGTTGATGCGGTCGCGCGGGGCCGCACTGGTGCTGGTGCTGTGGTTGATCGCGCTGATGACCGCACTGGTCGGCGCGTTCGCGCTCAGCGCCCGCGTCGAGCATCTGCAGGAGCGCGTGCTCGACGACGATGCACGTGGCCAGGAGCGTGCTCGTGCGGGACTTGAGTACGCACTGATGCGGCTGTCACCGGATCCGCTGCGCGCGCCGTGGCAGGCCGATGGTCGCACCTATCGCTGGCAGTTCGACGGTGCCCGCATCGAGATCCAGGTGCTGGACGAGAACGGCAAGATCAACCTGAACCTGGCCGACGTGGCGCTGCTGACCGCATTTCTGCAGGCACTTGGCGAACCGGTGGACAACGCGCGCCAGCTGGCAGGCGCGATCGTCGACTGGCGTGACGAGGACAGCCTGCTGCAGCCCGGCGGCGGTGCCGAGGCACAGGATTACGCTGCGGCCGGGCTGCCGTATGGGCCCCGCAACAAGCGCTTCGAGACGCTCGGCGAGCTGCAGCGGGTGCTGGGCATGAACGGGCCGCTGTACCGGAAGATGCTGCCGCACCTGACCCTCTACAGCCGCCAGGCACGACCGGATCCGCGATTCGCCAGCGCTCCCGTGCTGACCGCGCTGGGCCTGGATGCCGACCTCGTGCTGGCGCAGCGGAACCAGCCGGAGCGTGACGGCGATCCGGCGGATGGATCTTCAGCGCTTGCCAGCAGCAGCGGCACCTATAGTATCGAGTCCCGTGTCATCGACGGCAGTGGACGCAGGTCGGTGTTGCAGGCAGTGGTTCGCAATGGCTCCGGGGGGATTCCCGGGCGGTCCTACACAGTGCTTCGCTGGGAGCAGGGAATGACGGCAAGATGACGGCTTGGCAGGACAGTCTGCGGCAGGTGCAGGGCCAGATCGGTCCTGGCGCCGGCCGTTTCCTGCGCTGGTGGCGGCACTCGTTGCTGGCGTGGGTGCCGGCGCGCTGGCAATGGGCGCTGGGCTGGGCCCAGGCACGGTTGCTGCTGCAGCGCGAGGGTGACCAGCTGCAGGTCTGGCGCGAAGCGGGCGAGCGCCGCGAGGCGGTGGTCACCCTGCCGTGGCCCTCGTCTCCGGCCGCACTGGATCGCGTGCTGGAGCCGCGCCTGCGCAGCCTGCCGCGATTCTGGCTGCTGCCGGTGGAACGGGTCCTGCGTCGCACCCTGCGGCTGCCGGCGGCGGCCGGCGACCGGCTGCACGCGGTGGTCGGTTATGAGATCGACCGGCAGACCCCGTTCGAGGCCAGCCAGGTCAGCTATGACGTGCGTGAACTGGGCGCGGCAGGGGAAGGCCAGCTGCAGGTCGAACTGGTGGCCTGGCCGCTGCGCCAGATGGAGGCCTGGCGTGCCAGCGTGGGCGAGTGGGGCGACGCCCTGGCCGGCGTCGACGCGATCGATGCGCAGGCTGGCACGCTGCAGGTCAACCTGTTGCCGAGCGCCCAGCGCCAGTCGCGGCCCGATCCGATGCGGCGCTGGAACCTGCTGCTGGCCCTGGCCGCGCTGGTGATGCTGGTACTGGCTGGACTGCAGCTGCTGGACAACCGCCGCGCCGCCGCCGACACACTACGTGCGGACGTCGAACGCAGCGCGCGCAGCGCCCGGGGTGTCGCCAGTGAACGCGCCCAGCTGCAGGCACTGATCGACGGCGCGGCCTTCCTGGAGTCGCAGCGCCGCCAGCATGCCGGCACGGTGGAAATCTGGAACGAGCTGACCCGCCGTCTGCCCGAAGGCACCTATCTGGAGAAGCTGGCCATCGAGAACAACGGCCTGCAGCTGATCGGGCTCAGCCGCGAAGCCTCGCAGCTGGTGCAGCTGCTGCAGGATGCTCCGCAATGGCGCAAGGTCAACCTGACCGGTGTGCTGCAGGCGGACGGCGCCGGCAGCGGCCGGGACCGCTTCACCATGACTGCCGAACTTCAGCCGTTGCCCGCGGCGGCACCGGCAACGCCGACAGCAGCGACTCCGGAGGCGGCCGATGCCAAGCGCACGCCGTGACCGCTGGCTGGCGCTGGCGCTGCTGCTGGCGGTGCTGGGCCTGGCTTACCTGTTGCTGGTGCACCCTTGGTTCACCCAGCCGCTGCGCGAGATCGATGCCGATGTCGCGGCCCTGCGCGAGCGCCAGCAGCGCGTGCAGGCGCAGCTGCAGCAGCAGCCCCAGATCGAACAGCGGCTGCGCGCCACCCGTGAAGCCTTGCAACGGCAACCCGGCTTCCTGCAGGAGGCCACTGCCGAAGCCGCGGCCGCCGCGCTCGGCGCGCGCCTGCAGGATGCGGTGGCCACTGCAAGCCCCGGCAACCGCAGCTGCACCATCAGCAACCGCACGCCGCTGACCGACAATCGCCGTGATGCCGAGTTCGTCCGTGTCGCCATGCAGGTACGCCTGCGCTGCGGCGTGGCGGAACTGGCGACCGTGCTGCACAGCCTGGAAACCGGCAGCCCGCGGTTGTTCGTGGACAACCTCAATCTCATCGCGCAGCGCTTCCAGCAGTCGCCGAACGAATCCGGGCTGGGCCTGGACGTCTCCTTCGAACTGGCCGGCTACCTGTTGCCCGGTGCCGCCAGTGGCGCTGCGGCAGTACCTCCCGCAGCGGAGCCTGCCGCGGCCGCCCCGGCCCCGGTCGAGCCGCCGCCACCGGCGGCCGCCGAGGGAGAGGAGGTCGCCGATGAAACGTGAGCCCCTCAGCCTGCGCACCGCTTTCCTGCTGGCTCTGGCCGGCTGGTCCGCGGCGGTATGGCTGGCCACCGGTTTCGGACTGGGCAGTCGCCTGCCGGCCGGCGGGGCCGACGCCGACCCCGCAGCAGCACTGCCGGTGCTGCCGGCGTTCGCTCCGGAACGGATGGCCAGTGCGGACAGCTACAGCGCCATCGCCGCGCGTCCGCTGTTCGCCGAAGACCGCAGGCCGCGCCCTTACCTGCTGGGCGGCAGTGAACCCAGCGCCAGTGCCGCATTGCGCCTGACCGGTGTGCTGCTCACGGACGACTTCGGCCTGGCCACGTTCAGTACGGAGCAGAACCGCTCGCTGCGCCTGCGCCTCAACGGTGACGCGGTCGACGGTTGGCAGCTGGTCGCGCTGCAGCCCCGCCAGGCGACGGTGATCGGCCCGGGCGGCAGCCAGGTGCTGGAACTTGCCGTGTTCAACGGGCAGGGCGGGGAGCCACCGACGGTCCTGCGCGGCAGTGCCGGTGCACCCGCACCGGGCGTGCCGGTGCCACCGCCGGTAGTGCCGCTGCCGGCGCAGGCCGCGCCGGCACAGGCGGCGACCGCACCGCAACGTGCAGCCGACGCCACACCCGCGCCGGCGTCTGCTGCCGCACCCCCGCCGCCGGCCAACAGCAACGGGCCCAGCGAAGCGCAGATGCAGGCCATCCGCGAGCGCATCCAGGCCCGCCGCCGCCAGCTGCAACAACAACAGCAACAGCAACAACAGTCGCCGCCGCCTTCGGGCAATGGCGCCAACCGGTAGAGTGAGAGCATGAGCCTGCGTTTTCTTCCTTGGTCCTTCGTGCTCGCGCTGCTGGTGGGCTGCGGTACCGTCTCCAGCCCCCATGTGCAGCGCAAGGGCGCCCTGCAACCTGCGGCCAGCGCCGGCCAGGCCGCAGCGGACGTCCAGGCCGATGCGGCGGCCGACAGCCAGGGGGCACCGCAGGCGGTCATCCGCCGTGGCACCGGCACGATGATCAATCGCGAGGCCGCGCGCGCACCGTCGCCGGCATTGCATGCGGCCGGCACCGGCAGCGCCACGTTCAACTTCGAGGGCGAATCGCTGCATGCCGTGGTCAAGGCGATCCTCGGTGACATGCTGGGCCAGAACTATGTGATCGCGCCGGGGGTGCAGGGCACGGTCACGTTGGCCACGCCCAAGCCGGTGTCGCCGGCACAGGCGCTGAACCTGCTGGAGATGGTGCTGGGCTGGAACAACGCGCGCATGGTGTACAGCGGCGGGCGCTACAACATCGTTGCCGCCGACCAGGCGCTGGCCGGCACTGTCGCGCCGAGCACCGCACCGGCCTCCAGCGCGCGCGGTTTCGAGGTCCGGGTGGTGCCGCTGCAGTTCATCTCCGCCACCGAGATGAAGAAGGTGCTGGAGCCGTACGCGCGGCCCAACGCCATCGTCAACGTCGACAGCGGCCGCAACGTGATCACCCTCGGCGGCACCCGTGCCGAGCTGGAGAACTACCTGCGCACGGTCGAGATCTTCGATGTGGACTGGCTGTCGGGCATGTCGGTGGGCGTGTTCCCGATCACGTCCGGCAAGGCCGAGCAGGTTGCCAGCGACCTGGAGAAGGTGTTCGGCGAGGAAAGCAAGACGCCCAGCGCCGGCATGTTCCGCTTCCTGCCGCTGGAAAACGCCAACGCGGTCCTGGTGATCACCCCGCAGGTGCGCTACCTGGACCAGATCCAGCAATGGCTGGACCGCATCGATACGGCCGGTGGCAGTGCCCGCCTGTTCTCCCATGAGCTGCGCTACATCAAGGCGCGCGATCTTGCCGAGCGGCTCAGCGAGGCGTTCGCCAGCAGCGGCAAGCGGGGCGGCTCAAGCCCTGCATCGCTGGCCCCGGGTGCCATTCCGTCGCAGCTGGACAGCGACAGCGACCGTGGCATCGACAGCAACAACAGCAGCAGCTTCGGCTCGACCCCGGGCAGCAGTTCCAGTGGCGGTAATGGCAGCTTGAACCTGCCGCAGCGCCAGTCCGGCAACGTCAGCGTCAGCCTGGAAGTGGAAGGCGACCGGGTCGGCGTGTCGGCGGTGGAGGAAACCAATACGCTGCTGGTGCGCGCGACGCCGCAGGCCTGGCGCTCGATCCGCGAGGTGATCGAGAAGCTGGACGTGATGCCACTGCAGGTACATATCGAAGCCCAGGTGGCCGAGGTCGCTCTGGATGGCGACCTGAAGTACGGCGTGAACTGGTTCTTCGACAACGCCGTGGCCGGGCGTGCACTGACCGGAGCCTTGAGCGGTGTGACCCTGCCGGCCGCGGCGGGTGGCTCCTGGAGCAGCTTCGCCGGTGCTGCGACCGGCGGCGAAGGCCTGGGTTGGGCGTTCACCGGCCACAATGGTGCAGCGGTGGTGAGCGCGCTGGACAAGGTCACCGATGTGCGACTGCTGCAGACCCCGTCGGTGTTCGTGCGCAACAACGCCGAGGCCACGCTCAACGTGGGTGACAAGGTGCCGATCAGCACCACCACGGTGAACACCGGCGTCGGCACCAGCAGCTACAGCTCGGTGCAGTACATCGATACCGGCGTGATCCTGAAGGTGCGCCCGCGCGTGACCCGCGACGGCACGGTGTTCCTGGACATCGTGCAGGAAGTCAGCAGCGCGTCGGATGTGCCGGAGAACTGCAATCCGCAGGAGCGCAACTGCAACCCGCGCATTTCCACCAAGAAGCTGGCTACCGAGGCCGCCGTACAGAGCGGCGACACCATCATGCTGGCCGGCCTCATCACCGACTCGGCCACCGATGGCAGCAGCGGCATTCCCGGCCTGAGCCGGATTCCGGTGATCGGCGCACTGTTCGGGCAGAAGAGCCGCACCAGCCGTCGTTCGGAGGTGATCGTGCTGCTGACGCCCAGCATCGTTCGCAATGCGCAGGAAGCGCGCACGTTGACCGACGAGTACAGCGAGCGTTTCCGGGCGATGGAGCCGCTGAACCAGCCGCGCGCAAAGAAGTAGGGGGTTACGGCGGGGCGACGCCCGCCGTTTCCATGAACCCCGCTTCGGCTCCGGCTTTTGCACGTGCCGGGTGCAACCCGGCCAACACCCTCCCGGTGCTACGCTGTGGCCACCGACAACCACGGAGGCGGGATGGGGGCGATCGTGTTGTTGCCGCTGTGCGTGGACGATGCGGCGCTGGACCGGTGTCTGGCCGCACTTGATGCCGGTACGGCACCGGGTACCGCGGTCTGGTTGGCCGACGATGCCCAGACCGGACCACGCGCTCAGGCGGTCGTCGAGCACTGGCTGGCGAACACGCCACTGCAGGCCGAGTACACCCGCCGCGCCCGGCCGCTGGGCGAGGTGGCCCATCTGGATGAAATGTTGCGTGCCTGCGAGGGGCTCGATGTGGCCGTGCTGGCACCGGACAGCGTACCGGCGCCGGGATGGCTGCAGCAGCTGCAGGACGCCTTCGCCCGCGATGCGGCCATTGCCACCGCCACGCCCTGGTGCAATGCAGGCGAGACCGCGGCCTGGCCCCGGCTGGGCGAGATCAATGCCGAGCCCACCGATACTGCGCTGCTGGCGCAGACCTGCGCCGCACTGCCGACCCTGCACCCGGAGCTGCCATCGGCGGTCACGCATGCGGTACTGGTGCGCGGCAATGCACGTCGCCGTGCCGGCGGACTGGACGTGGAAAGCTACGCCGGCTGGAACGCTGCGCTGGTCGATCTGAGCCTGCGCATGGCGGGCCTGGGCTGGCGCAACGTGCTGTGCGAGAACGCGTTCGTCAGCCGCGCCGGCGAAGCGGTCAGCCGCGATGGCGATCTGGAGGCGTTGGCCGCGCGGTGGCCTGGCTGGGTGCCACGCCTGGCCGACTTCCTGATGCACGATCCGCTGCACGAACTGCGCGCGGACCTGCAGCAGCGGATGCAGCAGGCGATAATGCCGCGCGAACAGGGCGATCTGTTCGTCCCGTCCGCGTCGGAGCCAACCGCTTGAATGCCGCCATTGCCGCCATCGTCGTTACCTACCAGAGCGGCAGCACCATCGATGCCTGCCTGTCGCGGCTGCGCCAGTCGCAGGATGTGGCGGAAATCCGGGTGATCGACAACGGTTCGGTGGATGGCACGCTGGATATCGTGCAGCGGCACGCCAGCCACGACCCGCGCGTGCGCTTCATCGGCAACCCGGACAATCCGGGCTTCGCCGCCGCCAACAATCAGGGCGCGGCCGATTCGCACAGCCCATGGCTGGCGTTCATCAACCCGGACCTGATGGTCGAGCCGGAAACCCTGGCCAGGCTGCGCGATCGCGCACACGTGCTCGGTGACTGCCTGCTCGGGGTCGAGCAGGTGGATGAGCACGGCCATGCCGATGAGGCGGTGCGCCGCCGTGATCCGGATTTCCTGGCCATGCTGCGCTCGCCGGGCAGCGGCTCGAAACTGGCGATTCCGCGCGATCCGGCACAGACGCTGCAGCCGGTGCCGGCGCTGTCCGGCGCGCTGCTGCTGATGCCGCGGACGCTGTTTGATCGTCTCGGTGGCTGGGACGCCGGTTACCGGTTGCACGCCGAGGACCTGGACCTGTGTCGGCGCGCGCGTGAGGCGGGCGCGGTGGTGGCGATCGCCAACGACCTGCAGGTCACCCATGTCCGCGGCGTGTCCAGCCGTTCGCGGCCCTTCTTCGTCGAGTGGCACAAGCACCGCGGATTGTGGCGTTACTTCCGCAGGTTCGAGGCGCCACAGCGCTCGTTGCTGGTGCAGGTGGCGGTCTGGGGGGCGATCTGGGCGCACGCGCTGCTGCTGGTGCCGAGACTGCTGCGCAGATCCCTGTAGTGTCGAGCGTGTCCGGCGGCGGCGCGCATGGGCGGGCCCCCCGGTTCACCCCGCCGGGCGCATAATCCGCCTCATGCCTATCATCCAGTCCCTGCTCGACACCGATCTGTACAAGTTCACCATGATGCAGGCGGTGCTGCACCAGCACCCCGGCGCCCAGGTGCAGTACCGGTTCAAATGCCGCACGCCCGGCATCGACCTGGCCCGCTTCATCGACCAGATCGATGAAGAGATCGACCACCTGTGCAGCCTGCGCTTCAGCGACGCCGAGCTGGATTACATGCGTGGCCTGCGCTTCGTGAAGCCCGATTTCGCCGATTTCCTCGGCCTGTTCCACCTGGACCGCAAGTACATCCAGCTGCGTGCCTCGACCCGGGTGCCCGGCGAGATCGAACTGGACATCACCGGGCCCTGGCTGCATACGATCCTGTTTGAAGTGCCGCTGCTGGCCATCATCAACGAAGTCTGGTTCCGCAACACCACCACGCCCGACTTCGCCGAGGGCGAGCGCCGCCTGCAGGCCAAGGCCGCGCTGCTGCGCGACACCCCCGGCTTCGAGCAATGCCGCATTGCCGACTATGGCAGCCGCCGTCGCTACTCGCGCGACTGGCATGCGCGCCTGCTGCCGCTGCTGCGCGATGCGCTCGGCCCGCAGCTGGTCGGCACCAGCAACGTGCATTTCGCCCGGCTGTACGGCATGACCCCGCACGGCACGATGGCGCACGAGTACCTGCAGGCATTCCAGGCGCTGGGGCCGCGGCTGCGTGATTCGCAGGTGGCGGCATTGGAGTCGTGGGCGCGCGAGTACCGCGGTGACCTGGGCATCGCGCTGTCCGACGTGGTCGGCCTGGACGCCTTCCTGCGCGACTTCGACATGTATTTCTGCAAGCTGTTCGACGGCGTGCGCCATGACTCGGGCGATCCGTTCGACTGGGGCGACCGCATGCTGGCGCATTTCCAGCAGCGCCGGGTCGATCCGCGCAGCAAGGTGCTGGTGTTCAGCGATGGGCTCGACATCGCCAAGGTGATGCGCCTGTACGACTATTTCCGCGGTCGCTGCCAGGTGGCCTTCGGCGTCGGCACCCACCTGACCAACGATCTGGGCCCGACGCCATTGAACATCGTCATCAAGATGGTCCGCTGCAACGGCCAGCCGGTGGCCAAGCTCAGCGATTCGCCGGGCAAGAGCATGTGCGACGACCCCGGCTACCTGGCCTACCTGCGTCAGGTCTTTGAACTGCCGGACCCGGCTTAAAGGTAGTCGACCACCACCAGGTAGGCGCCCCGCAGCGGTTGCTGCTGCGGCGCTTCCACGCGGTAGCGCTCGGAGAAGGCGATGTCGCCGACGCGCATGGCGCTGGCCGACACGGCCAGCTGCTGGCCATGGCGCTTGCCATCGCGCAGCGTCGCGGCCTGGCTGTCGCCCACCGCGGTCACCGCCACCGTCGAGCCCTTGGCCGACGGCGGGCAGGCCGCCAGGCTCAGCTCGCCCTGGGACAGGGCCGTCGTGCAACCCGGCTCGGCGATGCGGCCGCTGAACCGGATGCTGCCACTGCTGGCCTGGGCCAGCGCACTGACGGACATCAGGGCCACGCACAGCAGAAGGGAAGTCCTCATGACACGTTCTCTGGTTCGGTGTGTCCTAGTTAGCGACAGCTCCGGACGGCCTTTAATAGGCAAAATCCGAATCTGCTAGGGCCATCACCAACAAAGAGTGATGCGCATCAAATAAGGCGCTGGCCGCCTGAAAACAGCCTCTTTCAGGCGCGCCCGCCACCGGGTCGAAGACGTCATCTGCTGTCGTTCCCCCACCTTTGCCGGTCCGCGCCAACTCCCCATCGGCCGCCAAGCCAAAAGTGCCTATCACGTCACATTTGGGGCGTCAATAAACCATCGTTCAGAAAAATAATGGGACTTTCATCACAGTTCTGCATATACTTGCGTCACGGATTCAGGGGTAGGTATGTCCGAATCCGGCCACAGGTGAGACGCAAGGATGGGTCTTGAAGCCCGGCAGTGCTCCTTGCTTCCTCCTCTACTTCCATCTCTTCAGTAGGGTTAGGTAAAAGCAATGCACAAGATCAACATCATCGCGGCTCTCATGCTGGCCGCTGCTCCGCTGGCCGCCAACGCTGCCGACGGCACCATCACCTTCAATGGCAAGGTGACCGACAAGACCTGCACCATCTCGACCCCGGGCGGCAAGGACTTCGCCGTTACCCTGCCGACCGTGTCCAAGAACACCCTGGCCACCGCCGGTGCCGTCGCGGGCCGCACCCCGTTCGCCATCAACCTGACCAAGTGCAGCGCCGGCAACGTCGCCACCTACTTCGAGCCGGGTTCGACCGTTGACTTCAACAGCGGCCGCCTGATCAACCAGGCTTCGGCCAACGCTGCCGGCAACGTGCAGCTGCAGCTGCTGGGCTCGAACAACCAGTTCCTGCCGGTGAAGGCCGCAGGCACCGGTCTGGCCCAGGACAACTCGCAGTGGGTGACCGTTGCCACCGACGGCACCGCCAACCTGAACTACTACGCCGAGTACTACGCCACTGCCGCCGCCACCCCGGGCGACGTCACCAGCAGCGTCAAGTACACGATCATCTACAACTGATCATCGCCGTACCCGCACTGGCCGGCGTACGCGCCGGCCAGCGCTCCGCGGCCCCTGGCCACACACCTCGAGCGTAGTACTTCCGATGAAAGCTCTCTTTCCCCGGGCGCTGCTGCTGGCAGCGTCGACGCTGCTCTTCTGCCAGGAAGCCATGGCAGGCGTGGTGGTCAATGGCACGCGTGTGATCTATCCGGCGCAGTCGCGCGAAGTCACCGTGCAGGTCGACAACGTGGGCGACTCGCCCGCGCTGGTGCAGGCCTGGATCGACAGTGGCGACGCCAACCAGACGGCCGACACCAGTGATGCCCCGTTCGTGCTGACGCCGCCGATCAGCCGCGTCGAGCCGGGCCGCAGCCAGGCGCTGCGCCTGATCTTCTCCGGCGCGCAGCTGCCGACCGATCGCGAGTCGGTGTTCTGGCTGAACGTGCTGGACGTGCCGCCGTCTCCGGACAACGCCGAGAACGGTGAGCAGAACTACCTGCAGGTCGCGTTCCGTTCGCGCCTGAAGCTTTTCTATCGGCCGCAGGGCCTGAAGGGCGTCGCCAACGACGCACCGGCAGCCCTGCGCTGGACCCGCAGCGGTGACCGCCTGCGGGTGGAGAACCCGAGCCCCTTCCACGTGACCCTGGCCGAAGTGCATGCCGTGACCGGCAGCAGCGAAAAGGCGGTCGAGGACAAGGGAACGATGGTCGCACCGAAGCAGAACCTGGAGTTCGCCGCACCGGTGGGCACCACCGAGGTGCGCTTCATCACCATCAACGATTACGGCGGTCGGGTGGAGCACAAGGTCCGCCTCGACAGCACCGGGGGCTGAACGCGCCGCGCTGGCCAGGGCCTGCGCATCCCGCCACCGCCGCCGTGCGGCGAATTGAAGGAATGTCAGTGTGATCGGAAACAGATTGACATTGTCGATCCATCAGGCGCTTTGCCTGTTGGCTGCCGGCGTGGCCTGCCCAGGATGGGCGCTGGCTGCCCCGGCCAATCTCGGCGAACAGGCGCTGATGGCGCAGACTGGGGCGGCGACCGCGCGTGCGCCGGAGTCGGCGCAGTTCAACTCCAGCTTCCTCTCCGGCCAGGCCAAGCAGGTCGATCTGGCGGCCTTCAGCAACGGCAACCCGATGGTCGCCGGCACCTATCGCGTGGACGTCTACGTCAATGGCGCCTGGCAGGGCCGCCGCGACGTGCAGTTCAAGGCGGATGCACAGGGGCGCGTCGATGCCTGCCTGGCGCTGCCGATGCTCGAGGAAATGGGCGTGGACAGCGAGGCGGTGCTGCTGCAGCAGGATCCGTCGGTGCCGACCGATACCTCCACGTGCGTGCCGGTGCAGCAGCGCATGGCCAATGCCTATGGCGTCTATGACAGCGGCAACCTGCGTTACGACCTGAGCATCCCGCAGGTGTTCCTGCGCCGCGAAGCGCGTGGCTACGTCAACCCCGCGCTGTGGGACCGTGGCATCAACGCCGGCTTCGTCGGCTACAGCTTCAATGCCATCGACAGCGACAGCCGCGTCGAAGGCGGACAGCGCAACCGCAGCGCCTATCTGGGCCTGAATGCCGGCCTGAACCTGGGTGGCTGGCAGTTCCGCCACGATTCCAACCTGACCTGGACCGAGGGCGACGGCCGCCACTGGCAGAGCATCGCCACCTACGCCCAGCGCGGCATCCCGAAGATCCGCGGCATGCTCACTGTGGGCGAGGCCTACACCACCGGCGAACTGTTCGAGTCGATCGGATACCGGGGTGCCAGCCTGGCCAGTGACGACCGCATGCTGCCCGATTCGCTGCGCGGCTACGCGCCGGTGGTGCGCGGCATCGCCGAGACCAATGCGCGGGTGGAAGTCCGGCAGAACCAGCAGCTGATCTATTCCTCCACCGTATCGCCGGGCAGCTTCGTCATCGACGATCTGTACCCGACCGGTTACGGCGGTGACCTGGAAGTGAGCGTGATCGAGGCCGATGGCCGCCGCCGCGAGTTCAAGGTGCCGTTCGGTTCGGTGCCGCAGATGCTGCGCGAAGGCGTCTCCCGCTACTCGGTGACCGCCGGCCAGGTCCGCAACGAGCTGCTGCGCGATGAACCCTGGCTGGCGCAGGGTACCTACCAGCGCGGCATCGGCAACCAGCTGACCCTGTACGGCGGCAGCGCGCTGAGCGAAGGCTACGTTTCACTGCTGTACGGCATTGGCCTGTCCACCCGGATCGGTGCGTTCGCGGCCGATGTCACCCACGCCCGCACGTCGTTCAACCACTACGGCGACCACACCGGCGCCAGCGTGCGCCTGAGCTACAGCAACATGATCGGCGAAACCGGGACCAACCTGACCCTGGCCGCCTATCGTTATTCGACCGAAGGCTACTACAGCCTGCAGGACGCCCTGTACGGACGCGACGCGGATGATCGCGGCATCGACCCGACCACCCGTGGCCGCCAGCGCAGCCAGTTCCAGCTGACCCTGAACCAGCCGCTGGGCCGCCGTGCCGGTGCGCTGTACGTCACCGGTTCGGTGCGTGACTTCTACGACCGTTCCGGCACCTCCAAGCAGTACCAGGTGGGCTACAACAACGCCTGGCGCTCGGTGAACTACGGTTTCTCGGCACTGCGCACCGAAGAGGGCATCCTCGGCCGGGCCGACACCCAGTACCTGTTCTCGATGAGCGTTCCGCTGGGCCGCGGGACCCATCCGGTGTCGTTCAGCGCCGACCTGGGCGCGCGCGACCGTGGTGGCTACGACAACAGCCGCGTGGGCATCACCGGTTCGGCCGGCGTCGACAACAACTTCAGCTACGGCGTGGCCCTGTCCGATTCCCGCGAGGGCAACACCACCGCGGTCGGCAACGCCGAGTACCGCAGCCGCTACACCGCGCTGAACGCGACCTACAGCCATTCCAGCGATTTCCGCCAGGCATCGGTGGGCGCCAACGGCAGCGTGGTCATGCATCCGGGCGGCGTCACCTTCACTCCGCAGCGTGGCGATACCATGGTGCTGGTCGAGGCGCCGGGCGCGCGCGACGCGCAGGTGACCAACGCACCGGGCCTGCGCATCGATGGTCGCGGCTACGCCGTGGTGCCGTACGTATCGCCGTACCGCCTGAACACCGTGACCCTGGATCCGCAGGGCATGGCGCATGACGTCGAGCTGGAAAGCAGCAGCCAGTCGGTTGCACCGTTTGCAGGTGCCATCAGCTACCTGCGCTTCGATACCCGCAAGGGCAACGCGCTGCTGATCCAGGTGCGCAATCCCGATGGCCGCACCCTGCCGTTCGGCGCACAGGTCAAGGACGAGCAGGGCCAGCCGGTGGGCATGGTCAGCCAGGGTGGCCGCCTGTATGTGCGCAGCGAGCAGGATCACGGCCGCCTGCAGGTGGAGTGGGGCGCCGGCGCCGACCAGCGCTGCACCGTCGATTACCAGGTTCCGGCGGGCGCCGATGCGTCCAAGACCGGCTTCATCCCGCTGGAGGCAGCATGCCGATGATTCATTCCCGTGGCCGCAAGGCGCTGGCCGCACTGGCCGTGCTGGGGGGCGTGCTGCTGGCCCAGCAGGCCAGCGCCGCATGCCGCATCCAGACCAGCGGGTTCACCGCGCAGGACGTGACCATGGACATGGGTCAGATCGTGATCCTGCCCAGCACCCCGGTTGGCGGCGTGATCAAGGAGATCAGCGTTGCGATCAACCAGCAGAACAGTGTCGCGCGCTGCGACTGGTCCGGCGGTCGCTCCATCGGCGAGTACGTCAATGCCGCACAGAAGCGCCCGGTGGCCGGCTTTTCCAACGTCTATGAAACCGACGTGGCGGGCGTGGGCATCCGCCTGTTCCGCGACTCCGGCGCCATCCAGACCTACTATCCTCACTCGATCAACTTCAACGGCAACGCGACCATCTCGCTGATCGGTGGCCAGTTCCGCATCCAGCTGATCAAGACCGCGGCGCAGACAGGTTCGGGCATCATCGCGCCCAATGGCCGTTTCACCACCTATTACTTCGATGGCGATAGTGCCAGCCGGCCGGTGTTGACCTCCACCTTCAAGGGATCGGGCACGACCGTGGTCAGCCCGACCTGCGAGGTGGACGCCGGCAGCCGCAACATCGCGGTGGATTTCGGCAGTGTCCCCAACACCTCGTTCACCGGCGTCGGTTCGCGCGCGGTCAACCGTGACTTCGACATCCGCTTGAACTGCCAGGGCAGCAATGTTGCTGCCTACCAGAGCAAGATCGGCATCCGCCTGGATGCCGACCAGGACAGCTCCAACATGCCGGGCGTGCTGAAGCTCAGCGCGGCTGCCAACAGCGCGACCCGCATCGGCATCCAGATGGTCCAGCGCGATGGCACCACCGAGCGCGAAGTGCGCTTCGGCCAGGCGATCAATGTCGGCACCACCATACCGGGCACCAGCACCATGACCCTGCCGCTGCGCGCCCGCTATGTACAGACCCAGGCCGGTACCGTCGGTGCCGGTGTCGCGAACGGACAGGCGACTTTCACCATCCAGTACGAGTAGCGGCCAACGGCCGTTCCACCGCTGCGCTGTGCCCCAACGTTGCCTGTTCCGCAGGCGACGTTGACTGCGTCTTGATCCCGGAAATACCAAGATCGGAGCTGCCATGAACGTATCGCAGCACGAGTGTGATGCGCGTCATGAAATTCGAGTCACCCAACACAGCACCTCCGCTGCCGCAGCGTCGGCTCGGCTGAGGTCCGCTGAAAGGACCCGGCATGACAGCGCCCCATCTTGCCATCGCCGGATTGCCGCCCGAGTTCGTCGAGATGCACGGCGGTGGGCTGTACTGGGTCGTCGCGGCCGGAAGCGCGCCGGCCGACCTGGTCGGCGCAGGTGTGCTGGGGTCGGCCAGCGACGTGCGAGACGCCGTGCTGGCGACGCTGGGGCGCGGCGCCGATGCGATGCTGGCCGAGCTGCCGCCGGGGGAGGGGCCGGCGCGGTTGCGTCTGTTCCGTTCCTCGGCCGCTGCCATGCAGCGGACCCTGCGCGGTCTGGCGGTTGATCTTCCCCGCGCGGCCACCGCCGCGACCCGCCTGTGCATGGTGCAGTTTCCGCTGGCGGCGCTGGAAGGCTGGAGCGATGCCCGGCTGGCGGCATGGAACCGGCAGCTGCAAGCCTGGGCGGAGCAGGCCGGCACGGTGCTGCTGCTGCTTTGCCACGGTGAAGTGGCCACCCTGGCGCCGCGCCTGCTGGCCTTGAACCGGACCTGTTCCGGCGTCGCCCAGCTGCATCCGCACCGCGGTGCGCTGCAGCTGCTGCTGCATTACTGGGCCAACGCCCATGGTGTGGTGGCCCGCCGTGCCTTCGCGATCGAAGCGGCAGAAGGCGGGTTGCGCCGCGTGCCAGAAGAGGCGGACAGCGTGCTCTCTGCGGTCGAGGCCAGCGGCGGCGATCGTGATCTGTACCTGGCCGAGGCCGACGTGCTGGAAGGCGCTCCGCCGCTGTCGCCCGCCTGGCGGCTCCACGATGGCTGGGCGGACCTGCTGCCTTCGGCGCTGCAGGCGCGCGAGGCCACCGTGGTGCTGGCGATCCGCAGCAACGACCAGGTGGACACACTGGCACGCCTGCTGCATCGGCTGCGCCGCGAGCGCGGCGACCTGCTGAAGCTGGTGGTGCGCGAGGTGCAACCGTGCCTGCGCTACGCCGACGAGCGCCTGCTGCTGCAGTGCGGCGGCAACATGGTGGTGCCGGCGGCGACTCCGCTGCCGCGGCTGCTGACGCTGCTGGAGACGGTGCAGCGGCAGCGTTGGCAGGGGCAGCTGGCGGCCGACCCCGAACCGTTGATCCGTGCCCACCGGCCACCGGAAGTGAATGGAATCGTGGCGGCCGACCGCTTCCGGCAGATCGTCGGCGAACGCATCGATCAGGACGGCAGCGCGGTGGAAAGCGCCGTGCTGGCGCTGCAGCCGGTGGCCGGGCTGCGCGCGGAACAGACCCTGCAGCAGTTGAACATCCGCAGGCAGGGGGATGTGGCCTGCGTGTACCGCGGCCAGGTCCGCCTGTTCCTGTTCGGCTGCCGCCGCGATGCGGTCGAACAGGCGCTCTCCAACCTGTACCGGCTGCCCTGGCGCGAGCTGTTCGATGGCTACCAGCGCCTGGCCGAGTACGACATCGCAGCGATGAATGCCCGCGGCAGCGACTCCGAATCCGAGACGCTGCCCGCCCCTGCCGTTCCGTTGCCGCAACCCGCGGCCCCGGTCAACGAGGTCGCATTCAACGCCCCCATCCCGTTCCGGTTGGGAGATTCCGCATGACCACCGACCAGCAGCTGTGGACGCTGATCGCGGCCTGTGCGCTGGTGATGATTCCGTTCGGCGTGATGCTGGGCGCGCTGTGGCGCGCGGTGCGTCGCCGCGCAGCGTCATGGCTGCCCCCACGGCACCTGCGGCGGACGGGCGTGCGGGTGCGCGATGCGCGGAGGCCGCAATGAGCGCAGAGCCGACGCCCGCATCGCCGTTCGTCTGGTCGGACCTGCGCGGCTGGAACCTGTACTTCCTGTCCAAAGTGGTGTTGGCCTGGATGGGCGCGCTGGACCTGAAGATCCTGCCCAACCTGTTGTTCCTGGCCGCCCTGCTGGTGCCACTGCCGTGGCGATGGGCACGCATCACACGCACGGTCGTCGCCGTGCCGGTGGCCGTGGTGCTCTACTACCAGGACACCTGGTGGCCGCCCTTCCAACGTCTTCTCGCACAGCCGGGCGTGCTCGATTTCTCCGCCGACTACTGGCTGGAGCTGGCGCAGCGCTTCATCAACTGGCAGATGGTCGCGGTGCTGGTGCTGCTGGTGGTTGCCTACCTGCTGCTGAAACCGTGGCTGCGCATCACGACGCTGAGCGTGCTGGGCATGCTGGGCATGGCGGTGGTGGCACTGCCATTGCCGGCGGGCCTGAACTGGGGAACGTCGCAGGCCACCGCAGCGACCGGCGGTGCTGACGCCGCTGCCGGCGCACTTGCGCCGGCCAGCAACGAGACACTCAATGCCTGGCTGGCGGCCTTCTACCAGCAGCAGTCGGGCCTGAAGACGGTGTTCCCGGCGCCGGCCAGCGCTGCGCCGTTCGACGTCATCATCCTCAACATCTGTTCGCTGGCATGGAGTGATCTGGACGAAGTCGGCATGCGCCAGAACACGCTGCTGGACCACATGGACCTGATCTTCGACGATTTCAACTCGGCCACCGCCTACAGCGGCCCGGCGGCGATCCGCCTGCTGCGCGCCAGCTGCGGACAGACCTCGCACACCGCATTGTTCGACCCGGTGCCAGCCGAATGCCAGTTGTTCTCCAACCTGCAGCGCCTGGGTTTCCAGAGCGAGCTGGCGATGAACCACGATGGGCACTTCGACAACTTCATCGGGGAACTGAGCCAGTACGGTGGGTTGCAGGCACGGCCGATGGACATCAGCGCGTTTCCCCGGGCGCTGGTCGCGTTCGACAAGTCGCCGCTGCGCCGCGATGGTGACGTGCTGAACGCCTGGTGGAAGCAGCGCCAGGCCGAACAGGCGCAGCAGGTCGCGCTGTTCTACAACACGATCTCCCTGCACGACGGCAACCGCATCGTCGGCGCCGACGGTCGTGCCAACGCGGCGGACTACAAGGCCCGCGCGCAGATGGTGCTGGGTGACATGGCAGGCTTCGTCGAAGCGGTGGAGCGCAGTGGCCGTCGCGCCATGATCGTCGTGGTGCCCGAGCATGGCGCGGCGCTGCATGGCGACCGCATGCAGATTCCCGGCATGCGGGAGATTCCGAGCCCTTCGATCACCCATGTGCCGGTCGGCGTCAAGCTGGTCGGGATGGGCACGCCGGCCAGCGGAGGGCCGCGTCATGTGCCCGAGCCCAGCAGCTATCTGGCCCTCTCCGAACTGGTGTCGCGGGTGTATGCGCTGAACGCGCAGTCGCCGCCGGGAGCGCGTGACTGGGACAGCCTGCTGCAGGGGCTGCCACGTACGCCCTCGGTGTCGGAGAACGAAGGCGCCAAGGTCATCGATTACGGTGGCAAGCCCTGGCTGCAGCTGCAGGGAAGCAAGGCCTGGAACCCGTACCCGGAGGACAAACGCTGATGGCCGACATCCTGGCCGTTGCCAGTACGCTTTCGGTGGAGGAGGACGACATCGATCTGCTGCGTCGCAGCCTGGGCATGCCCGGGTTGCCCTACGTGGACTTCTCGGCGCAGAACGAACGTGCCCGGGCACTGGCACGCTGGCCGTTGCTGGCCGAGCTGGAGCGGCAGCCATGAGCGTACTGCTGTCCCTGCAGGGCGTGCACGGCGGCACAGGCGTCACCACGGTGCTGGCCGCGTTGGGACAGGCGCTGCATGCGCAGGGCCAGCGCGTGCTGCTGGTCGAGTGCAGTCCGGATCAGATGCTGGGCCTGCATGTCGGGTTGGCCGCACGGGAGGCCGATGGCTGGGCGCGGGCGATGCTGGACGGCCGCGACTGGCGTGATGCGGCCTTCGCCTGCGCACCGGGCCTGGCAGTGCTGCCGTACGGCCGTGTCAGCGCGGCCGAAGCCCTGCAGATCGAGCAGGCGCTGAGTCTGGCACCCGACACCTGGAATGATCGCGTGCCAGTGCTGTCGGCGCAGTTCGACTGGCTGCTGTTCGACCTGCCGCAGCGGCTGCCGGCACACGCGGCGGCGGTCAACCGATATGCGCGCTGTACGCTGCCGTTGCGCCTGGCGTGCGTCGATCCGGCAAGCCACGTCTTCCTGCAGCGGCAGCACGACGATCCGCGCCGTCTGCTGGCCAACCGGTATGACCCGGCGGTTCCGGTGCAGCGCGATCTGATGCAGCTTTGGCTGCATGCGCACGCGTCGATGCTGGTGCCTCAGCCTCTGCACGAAGATGCGCGGGTGCCGGCCGCGTTGGCCAGCAAGCAGCCGCTGGGCCAGCATGCGGCCGATGCGCTGGCGGCTGCCGACGTCGCCGGCCTGGCATTGTGGTGCCTGGCCGAGGCGGCGCGGCGGCAGGATCGGGAGAGCGGGCGATGAAGGGCGCACGCATCCACTATCTGCACTGGAACCGGCTGCGTGAGCGCGTGTACGCCGCATGGCCACTGTGCGCGCTGCTGTGGTCGCTGCAGGCGCTGGGCTGGGCGCTGTTGAGGCTGGAAGGACCTGCGTGGCAGGCGCTGGCGCCGCGGCTGCGGCGTGCGTTCCCGCAGTTGCAGGGTGATCGCCGCTGGCGCCCCGGAGATCCACTGCGGCTGCTGATCCAGGCCGCATGGCTGTCGCTGGTGCGCCTGGTTCCGCATACCTCGCTGCGCCGCCAGCGCCTGGCCCAGGCCCGGCGCCAGCGCATCGCCGAGCTGCGCGGAGCGGCAGGACGCGGTCGCCTGCGCTACCTGCGGGCGATGCGTGATGCACCTGCCGATGTCGGCAACAGTCGCCTCGCGGCGTGGCTCGCACAGCGCCTGGAGCACCTGCCGCCCCGCGCGCGTCAGGCGCTGACCGCGCTCACTGGTCTGGCTACGCTGGGTCTGGCGGCACTGTGCATCACCCAGCCCTTCAGCTACCTGGCGCAGTTCGTGTTCGTGCTGCTGCTATGGGTCATCGCGCTGCTGGTACGGCGCATGCCCGGCCGCTATGCGACGCTGGTACTGGTGGTGCTGTCGATCACCGTGTCCTGCCGCTATCTCTGGTGGCGTTATACCGCCACCCTGAACTGGAGCAGCACCTTCGACCTGGTCTGCGGTCTGGTGCTGCTGGTGGCCGAGACGTATTCCTGGCTGGTGCTGATGCTGGGCTACGTACAGGTTGCCTGGCCGCTGCGACGGCGTCCGGCGCCCTTGCCGGCCGACATCCGGCAGTGGCCCACGGTGGATGTGCTGATTCCCACCTACAACGAAGACCTGTCACTGGTGCGGCATACCGTCCATGCCGCCATGGGGCTGGACTGGCCGGCCGACAGACTTCGCATCCACCTTCTCGATGACGGCAAGCGCGAGGAGTTCCGTGCCTTCGCCGAGCAGACCGGCGTCAACTACATCACCCGCAGCGACAACCGGCACGCCAAGGCCGGCAACCTAAACCACGCCCTGACCCTTATCGACGGTGAGCTGGTGGCGATCTTCGACAGCGATCACTTGCCGGTGCGCTCGTTCCTGCAGATCACCTGTGGTTGGTTACTGCGCGATCCGAAGCTGGCGCTGGTGCAGACGCCGCACCATTTCTTCTCGGCCGATCCCTTCGAGCGCAACCTGCAGGTGTTCCGCAGTGATCCCAACGAGGGCGAGCTGTTCTACGGGCTGGTGCAGGACGGCAACGACCTGTGGAATGCCGCGTTCTTCTGTGGTTCCTGCGCGGTGCTGCGGCGTGAGGCCATCGATGCCATCGGCGGCTTCGCCACCGAGACCGTCACCGAGGATGCGCATACCGCCCTGCGCCTGCATCGCCAGGGCTGGAACTCGGCCTACCTTCGCATTCCGCAGGCGGCCGGCCTGGCCACCGACAGCCTGGGCGCGCATGTCAACCAGCGCATCCGCTGGGCGCGCGGCATGGTGCAGATCTTCCGCATCGACAATCCACTGCTTGGCAAAGGCCTGAGCCTGTTCCAGCGCTTCTGCTACGCCAATGCGATGCTGCACTTCCTCGCGGGCATCCCGCGGCTGGTGTTCCTCACCGCGCCGCTGGCCTTCCTCCTGCTGCATGTCTACATCATCTACGCCCCCGCGCTGGCGATCCTGCTGTTTGTCGTTCCACACATGGCCCACGCCAGCCTGACCAACGCGCGCATCCAGGGCCGGTACCGCCGCCCGTTCTGGGGCGAGGTCTATGAAACCGTGCTGGCCTGGTACATCGCGCGGCCGACCACCGTGGCCCTGTTCAGTCCCGGCCGTGGCAAGTTCAATGTCACCGACAAGGGCGGCACGCAGGCGGGTGACCGCTTCGACTGGCGGGTGGCGCGCCCCTACCTGGTACTGGCGCTGCTGAACGTGCTGGGGCTGTGCTTCGCCGTGTGGCGTTTCATCGAGGGGCCCGCCGATGAGCGCGGCACGGTGGTCGTGAGTTCGTTGTGGGTGCTGTACAACCTGCTGATCATCGGCGGCGCACTGGCGGTGGCGGCGGAGGTACAGCAGGTGCGGCGCACCCACCGGGTCACCACGCGCCTGCCGATGGCGCTGCAGATACCCGATGGGCGTCGCCTGCGGGGCGTGCTGCAGGACTATTCCAACGATGGCGTCGGCCTGGAGTTGGGACTGGATCCGCAACTGGCCGAAGGCACGCGCGTACACCTGCTGCTCGGGCGTGGCCGGCGCGAGTTCGCCTTCCCGGCTCGGGTACAGCGCAGCGTCGGCCATCGCCTTGGCCTGCTGCTGCAGTTCGACAACGAGCGCCAGCGCGTGGAGTTCGCCCAATGCACATTCGCCCGCGCCGATGCGTGGCTGGACTGGCATGCCGGTTACCAGCCCAAGAGCCTGCCACGCAGCCTGTGGAGCGTGCTGGTGCTGGGCTGGAAAGGCTATCGGCGGATGGGCGACTTCACGCCGTTCGATCTCGACCGCCCGGTGCACTGGAGCGGTCGCCTGCTGCGCTGGCTGGCCAGTTTCGCACCACAACGTCCGCTTCCCTCCCACCCGGCTGACCCAGCCGCTGACCCAGGGCTTCGTCCATGAGCATCCCGACCTCTCTGCGCTGGCTGCTGCTGCCGTTGCTGGTACTGCCAGTGGTGTCCGGCAATGGCGCTCCAGCACCCGTGCCGGCGCCTGCCACCGGTTCAACGCCGGATGCCCCGGCCGCGCAGGTTGCGGTACCGACCCCGACCACAGCGGCATCGGTGCCCGCGCCGCGCGGCGAACCGGCCTTGCCCGATACCTGGGCCGGCAGCGCTTGGCCCTGGCAACGGCACAGCACCTTCGCACAGCTCGGCCGCCGCCAGGACACGCTGCTGTCCGGCGTCCGCAACAGCACCACGTTCGAATTCCAGGTGCGCCGCGATCGCCTCGCGCGCGAAGCGGAACTGGATCTGAGCTTCACACCCTCGCCCTCGCTGTTGCCGACGCTGTCGCACCTGCGGGTCTATCTGAATGACGCGATGATGGGCGTGGTACCGATCAGCAACGACCAGCTGGGACGCCCCGTGCAGGCCAAGCTGCCGCTGGATGCGCGCCTGATCGCTGATTTCAACCAGGTCCGCCTGGAATTCGTCGGCCATTACACCGATATCTGCGAAGAACCCACGCACAGTTCGCTGTGGGTCAACCTCTCCAGCAACAGCACGTTGAGGCTGGGTGGCCAGCTGCTGGACATGCAGGATGATCTGGCCAATTTCCCGCTGCCCTTCTTCGATCCGCGCGACACCGCGCGGCTGGAACTGCCGGTAGTGTTTGCAGCGGCGCCCACGCTGGCGCAGCAGCGGGCTGCGGCGGTCATGGCGTCCTATTTCGGCAGCCTGGCGGGATGGTGGCGGCAGGCCCGTTTCCCGGTGAGCTTCGGCACCCTGCCCGAGCAGGGCCACGCGGTGGTGCTGGCGGTGAATGGCCGCTTCCCGCCGGTGATCGCCAACCACGCGCCTGTGCAGGGGCCGGTGATCGAGCTGATGGCCCTGCCCGAGGATCCGCAGCGCAAGCTGCTGCTGGTGCTGGGCCGCAACGACGATGACCTGCAGAAGGCCGTTTCGGCGATGGCGGCCGGCAATGTCCTGTTCCGCGGCCGCCAGGTCGCGATCGACGAAATGAAGCCGTTGGCGCCACGCAGGCCGTACGACGCGCCGAACTGGGTGCGTACCGATCGCGCGGTGCGCCTGGCCGAGCTGCTGGACTATCCGCAGCAGCTGCATGCCAACGGGGTATCGCCGCAGCCGATCACGGTCAATCTCAACCTGCCACCGGACCTGTTCATCTGGCGCAACCAGGGCATTCCACTGAACCTGCGTTACCGCTACACGCCGCCGTTTGGCAGTGATGAGTCGCGGCTGGGCGTGGCGATCAACGACCAGTTCATTTCAAGCTTCCCGCTGGTGCGCCGCACCGGCAAGCAGGGTGTGGCGGAAATCCGCCTGCCTGTGCTCGCTGGCGATGCCGGCGCCGACGATGGCCGCCTGTTGATTCCGGCGCTGAAGCTCGGTGACCGCAACCAGCTGCGGTTCGACTTCAACTTTGCCAGCGTGATGGGCAGTGCCCAGCGCGACCACTGCCAGACCGTGCTGCCGCCCAACCTGCAGGCGGCCATCGAGGAGGATTCGACCATCGACTTCTCCGGCTTCCATCACTACATGGGTCTGCCGGACCTGTCCGCGTTCGCGCTCAGCGGCTTCCCGTTCACACGCATGGCGGACCTGTCTGAAACCGTGGTGCTGGTGCCGCCGTCCGCCAGCGAGGCCCAGGTCAGCCTGCTGCTCAACCTGATCGGAGGCCTGGGCGTGCAGAGTGGGTACCCGGCCTACGGGTTGCGCCTGTCCGCGGACTGGAAACAGGCCAGTGCGCTGGATGCGGACCTGCTGGTCCTGGGCGCATTGCCGGATGAGCTGCGCGGCAGCCAGCAGCTGTCACTGCTGATCGACGATCAACGCACGCGCCTGCTCAATGGCCAGTGGTCATCGCCGGAGCTGGCGGTGCAGCAGGCCCGTCGCGGCAGCCGCGCGGGCGATCCTGCGGTCACCCGCGTGGCGGTCACCGCACAGGCCCCCTTCGCGGCCATCGTCGGCCTGCAGTCGCCCCGCCATGCACAGCGCAGCATCGTCTCGCTGGCGGCCAGCCATCCGGCCGACTATCAGCTGCTCGATGATGCACTCAGCGACACCGGCAAGCGCGAAGCCATTGCGGGATCGGTGGCGATCCTGCGCAGTTCCGGCATCAACAGCCAGTTCGTGGGCGAACACTATTACGTGGGCGCGCTGCCGTGGTGGCTGCTGCTGTGGTACCACCTGGCCGATCATCCGGCATTGCTGGCCGTGCTGGCCACGCTGGTGGTGCTGATGGTCGCCTTCCTGCTCTGGCGTGCACTGCGCTGGGTCGCCGCGCGGCGCCTGGATGCGGGCAAGGAATGAGCCGGACCTCGCCGCCGCTGCTGATGGCGTCCCGGCTGGTGCTGCTGGGTCTGGCCGGGACCGGCGCATGCGCGGCACAGGCGCTGCCGCAAATGCCCGGCGGCACTGCGGCCGAGCAGCGGCAGTGGTTGTTGCAGCAGGTACGCATCGGCGAGGCGACCGGGCGCCAGAGCCTGATCGAAGATGCGTTGGCCCGGCTGCGCATGCTGGCACCGGATGATCGTGGCACCCTGCTGGCGATCCTGGAGGTGCAGTTGTCGCAGCAGAAGGTGGAGGATGCGACCGCGACGCTGCAACGATTGCGGCAGGTCGGTGCGGGCAGTCGCGAACTCGCTGCGGGTGATCGCCTCTGGCAGGCCTACCAGGGCGATCTGCAGCAGGAGCTGCAGCAGGCACGCCTGTTCGCAGCCGGTGGCCGCAGTGCCGATGCGCTGGCGATCTACCGCCGCCTGTTCAATGACGCGCCTCCGGGGTTGCAGCTGGGGCTGGAGTACTGGCGTCTGCGTGGCGCGCAGGCGGATGGCCGCGCGCTGGCGATCCGGGAGCTGACCGCATTGGACCAGGCGTATCCAGGCAACACCGGGCTGCTGCAGACGCTGTCGCAGCTGCTGTTCGCGGCCGGTCGCGACGATGAAGCGCTCGACGCGCTGCGGCGCATGGGCCGCAACCCCGACGCCCGCGGGCTGGCTGCCGATGCCGAGTGGGCGTACCTGCAGGACCAGCCCGCCGATGAGCGCGGCGTGCGTCGCCTGCAGGAGTTCATCACCCGCAATCCCACCTTCAATGACATCGCCCTGGTGCGCGAGCGCTATGCCGAGCAGCACAGGCAGGTCAGTGATCCGGCCTGGCGGGCGGGTCTGCGTGGCCAGCAACTGCTTGAACGCGGGCGCGATGCCGAGGCCGAACGTGCCTTCCAGCAGGCGTTGCGGGCCTATCCGCGCGAAGCCGCCTTCCTGGGCGGATTGGGCATGGCGCAGATGCGACAGGGCCGTCGCGCGTCGGCGATCAGCCTGTTCGAACGCGCGATCCAGGCCACGCCCGTCGGCGAGAGCAGCGACAAATGGCGCGACCTCATTGCCAGTACGCGCTACTGGCTGCTGCTGGACCAGGCCGATGCCGCACTCGGTGCCGGTCGGTTGGACGAGGCGGATGCGTTGTACGCGCAGGCGCGGCGGCAGCAGCCACGCGAGGTCAACGCACGGCTGGGGCAGGTGGATGTTGCCGTGGCCCGTGGCGACGACGCCTCGGCCGAACGCCAGCTGCAGGCCGCGAGGCGGATGGCGCCGAACGATGCCAACGTGATCCGCAGGTTGGTGCAGCTGTATGGGAGGACCGATCCGCAGCGTCTGGAGACCTTCATCGATGCGTTGCCGGCCGCGCAGCGCCGGTTGTACGCCGAGGATCTGCGTCAGCTGCGGATCAGTCGCCTGCGCGAACGACGTGAGCAGGCCCTGGCGGCCGGCAATGCGGAGGCCGCCCTTGCGCTCGGGCATGAGCTGCGCGTGGAGCTGCCCGCCGATGCGTGGCTCGCCCGTGCCCTGGCCGTTGAGCTGCAGGCCGCGGGTCGGCCTGCCGAGGCCGATGCGGTGGTCGCGGACATGGTGGCGCGCAATGACAGCGCTGAAGCACGCTACGCGCAGGCGTTGTATCTGTCCGGCACCGATCGCCTGCCGCAGGCACTGGCAGTGCTGGACGCGGTGCCGCTGGCGGAATGGGATGACGATATCCGCGCACTGTCCGCACGGCTGCGCCGGCAGCAGCTCATCGATCATCTCTGGTCGCTGCGTGCGCAGGGACGCGAGCCGGAAGCCATCGCCCTGCTGCAACAGCAACCGGCCAGTGCCGAGAACAACCTGCTGCTGGCCGACTGGGCGCGCCTGCGCGGCGACCACCCGCAGGCCCTGCAGTATTACCAGCGGGTACTTGCGGAGCAGCCGGACAACGTCGATGCACAGCTTGGCCAGGTGCAGGCCTGGATCGGTGCCGGCGATCTGGACAACGCGCGGCGGCAGATGCGGCAGTCGCCCCCGGTGGTCGCGGAAGATGCGCTCGGCCAGCAGCGCCAGCTGGCCGGCATCTGGACCGACCTGCACGAGGACGCCAAGGCATTGGCGATCCTGCGCGCGCTGCTGGCCCGCAGGGACGGTCCGGATCCACAGTCCTGGCGCGACGCAGCGCGACTGGTGCGCCGCGAGGATCCGCAGCAGGCGCTGGACATGTACGCGCAGGCGATGGCCGACAACGGCCTGCTGGCCGCAACGCAGGCACAGCCGCGCGACAACCGCGCGCTGACCCTGGCCAGCCGCGAGACCGCGGGGGACGACTGGCTGCGGCGCAGCCTGCGCAGCGACGTGGAAACGCTGTACCAGCAGGAAAATCCCACGCTGACGGTGATGCAGGATACCGGTCGTCGCAGCGACGGAACGCCCGGCATTTCCCGCCTCGGGCGCGACACCCGCATCGCGCATCTGGATGCGCCGTTTGCAGGCGGGCTCGGCTGGGCGCGCATCGAACAGGTGCACTTCGACGCAGGGCGGTTCCGCACCGGCGCCGACGGCACTTACGACGAGGATTTCGGCAGCTGCGACCTGTCGCTGCTGCGTGCCGACGGCTCCCGGCTGCAGGCCCCGGGATGTACCCGCTTCGTGCATCAGCGGCGCAGTTCCGGCGCAGGTTTCGCGGCCGGCTGGCGCACGCTGGACGATCGCTGGAATGTCGACCTTGGCCATACGCCGTACCACTATGTGATCGGCAACTGGCTGGGAGGCATCACCGCCAATGGCGATCTGGGCCGTCTCGGCTGGGGGGCGACGCTGTCGCGGCGGCCGATGACCAACTCCCTGCTGTCACAGGCCGGTGCCCGTGATCCTCGCAGCGGCATTGCCTGGGGTGGGGTGACCGCCAATGGCATCACCTTCAGCCTGGGCTTCGATGAGGGCGGACGCAATGGTGTCTGGTCGAACTGGAGCTGGCACCGGTTGACCGGTCACAACGTCGCGGACAACACGCGTGCGCGTGCGATGGTCGGCTGGTACCACAAGCTGATCCAGAGTACGGACATGCGCCTGGACGTCGGCACCACGGCCATGTACTGGCGTTACCAGAAGGATCTGGGCGGCTACTCGCTGGGCCAGGGCGGCTACTACAGCCCGCAGCGCTATGCCTCGTTGAGCCTGCCGGCCAGCTTTGCCTGGCGCAATGATCTGTGGTCGCTGCGGGTGGATGGGTCGGTCAGTGTTTCCAGCGCGCGTACGGCGTCGATCAGCCGCTTCCCGGACCAGGCGCTGATCGAGCGCGTGGTGGCACAGCTGGAGCCGCAGTACGGTGCTCTCGCGCTGGACGAGGCTGGCCTGTACACCGGCGACAGCCGCAGCACCGGCACCGGCTATCGGCTCTACGCGGCCGTGGAGCGGCGGCTGGGCGATCACATCGTCCTGGGTGCGGCGGGAACCCTGCAGCGCAGCCGTGACTTCTCGCCGAACACATTCCAGCTCTATCTGCGCTATACCTTCAAGCCCTGGCAGGGCAACCTGCCGCTGCCCGTGTCGCCACTGGTGCCCTATGGCGAGTTCCGCTGACCCGCAACGCCGCCGACTGCTGCAGGCGACGGCCGCCTTGCCGTTGCTGGCCATGGGCGCAGGGCGTGCGCTCGCAGCGCCGCGCTGGCCGGCCTGGCAGGTGCTGCTGGACAGCAGCCTCAGCAACGACGGACGCATGATCGATCGCAGCCAGGACGACCAGCGCAGTACGTCGGAAGGGCAGTCGTATGCGTTGTTCTTCGCGCTGGTCGACAACGATCAGGCGCTGTTTGATCGCGTTCTGGGCTGGACCCAGGACAACCTGGCCGGGGGCGATATGCGGCAGCGGTTGCCGGCCTGGCTGTGGGGCCGCGATGACAAGGGCGGCTGGCGCGTACTGGACGACAATCCGGCGTCCGATTCCGATCTGTGGCTGGCCTACGCCCTGCTCGAAGCGGGGCGGCTCTGGCACCGTCCTGCGTTGCAGGCCATCGCCGGGGGCATGCTGGGGCAGGTGCGGGAAAGGGAAGTCGTGCAGCTGCCCGGTCTCGGCCCGATGCTGCTGCCGGGACCGCAGGGATTCGTCGAAGGCGATGCGACCCGGGTCAATCCCAGCTATCTGCCGCTGCCGCTGCTGCGGCGCTTTGCCGCGGCCGATCGCAGTGGGCCCTGGGCGGAACTGGCGGACAACGCGACCACGCTGCTGGAGCAGACCAGCCCGCATGGCTATGCACCGGACTGGGCGGCGTGGCAGCAGGGGCGCTTCGTGGTCGATCCGGTGAACGGAGCGGTGGGCGGCTACGATGCGATCCGCTGCTACACGTGGGCAGGCATGACGGCCCCGCGCGATCCGTTGTTCCGGCGGCAGCTGGCGGCGTTGTCCGGTCCGCTGCAGCGCCTGCGCAGCGGTGCGGCACTCTGGGAAAAGGTCGATACCCGCAGCGGGCAGGGGCAGGGCGAAGGCAACTATGGTTTCCGCGCGGCTGTACTGCCCTGTGTGCTGGCACAGCGCGAGCAGGGGCTGGCGAAGTCGCTGCTGGCCAGCCTGCCCAGCCCGGAACAGCAGCGTGCCGAGGCACCGGCCTACTATTCGCAGATGCTGGCCCTGTTCGGCCGGGGCTGGGCCGAGGGCCGCTGGCGTTTCGGCGTGGATGGCCAGCTGCGACCGGCATGGCGATGAGTACACCACAAGCCCGCCGTGACAGCGGGCCCCTGCCCTGATTACTCCAGCGCGAAGCGCAGCACGAACAGCACGGCCACCAGCCACACCGCCGGATGCACCTCGCGCCAGCGGCCAGTGCCGGCCTTCAGCGCGGCGTAGGCGATGAAGCCGAAAGCCAGTCCATTGGCGATGGAGTAGGTGAACGGCATCGCCAGCGCGCACAGGGCCGCCGGCACCGATTCGGTGAGGTCGCTCCAGTCCACTTCCACCAGCTCGCGCAGCATCAACCCGGCAACGAACAGCAGGGCCGGTGCGGTGGCGTAGCTTGGCACCATCGAGGCCAGCGGCGAGAACAGCAGGGCGGCCAGGAACAGCGCGGCGACCACCAGGGCGGTGAGGCCGGTACGGCCGCCCACCTGCACGCCCGAGGCGCTTTCGGCGAATGCCGTGGTGCTGCTGGTGCCCAGCATGGAGCCGGCGACGATTGCCGTGCTGTCGGCCAGCAGTGCACGGCCGAAACGCTTCTGCGCACCCGGCAGCTTCAGCAGGCCGGCGCGGCCGACCACCCCGTACAGCGTGCCGGTGGCATCGAACACCTCCACCAGCACGAACACCAGCACCACCTGCAGCAGTACCGCGATGGGGGCACCGCCGTCGTGGTGCAGCAGGCCCGGCAGGTCCAGCTGCAGGAAGGTCGGCGCCAGGCTTGGCGGCAGGGACACCAGTCCCTGGTACTGCACGTCGCCCAGCGCCCAGCCGGCCCCAGTGACCGCCAGGATGCCGATCAGGATCGCACCACGGATGCGGCGCGCCTCCAGCACGGCGATCAGCAGGAAGCCGGCCAGTGCCAGCAGCGGTGGGGCGGTGTTGAGCGGGCCCAGCGCCACCAGCGTGTCCTCGTTGCCGATGATCACCCCGGACTTCTGCAGGGCGATGATGGCCAGGAACAGGCCGATGCCGGCGACGATGGCTGAGCGCAGTGACGAAGGAATGCCGGATACCAGCCAGGCACGCACGCCTGTCAGCGACAGCACCAGGAACACCAGGCCGGAGATGAACACTGCCGCCAGCGCCTGCTGCCAGGGCAGGCCGGCGGCGCCGACCACGGTGAAGGCAAAGAACGCGTTCAGGCCCATGCCCGGAGCCATGCCGACCGGGAAATTAGCTGCCAGCGCCATCACCGTGGAGCCCAGCGCGGCCGCCAGGCAGGTGGCGACAAATACCGCGCCCGCATCCATGCCGGTGGTGCCGAGGATTTCGGGGTTGACGAAGACGATGTAGGACATCGTCAGGAAGGTGGTGACACCGGCCAGCAGCTCGGTGCGCACGGTGGTGCCGTGCTGCTGCAGCTGGAACAGGCGTTCGAACAGGGACATGGGGCTTCTCGTGAAGGTGTCTCCCAGCAAGCGGGCGACCCACAGAAGGAGAAAGGCCGCGCGAGCGCGGCCTTTCCTGTTGCGTTACTTCAGTGCCTTGAAGCGCAGGCGCTTCGGCGCAGCGTCATCGCCCATGCGGCGCTTCTTGTCTTCCTCGTACTCGCGGTAGTTGCCCTGGAAGAACTCCACGTGCGAGTCGCCTTCGAAAGCGATGATGTGCGTGGCGATGCGGTCCAGGAACCAGCGGTCGTGCGAGATCACGAAGGTGTTGCCCGGGAACTCCAGCAGCGCGTCTTCCAGCGCACGCAGCGTTTCGATGTCCAGGTCGTTGGACGGTTCGTCGAGCAGCAGCACGTTGCCACCCTGCAGCAGGGTCTTGGCCATGTGCAGGCGGCCACGCTCACCACCGGACAGCGAGCCGACCATCTTCTGCTGGTCCTGGCCCTTGAAGTTGAAGCGGCCGATGTAGGCGCGCGACTGGATCTCGATGCCGTTGATGTTGAGGATGTCCAGGCCACCGGCGATTTCCTGGAAGACGTTGTGGTTGCCTTCCAGCTTGTCGCGGCTCTGGTCCACGTAGGACAGCTGCACGGTCGGGCCGATCACGATCTCGCCCGAATCCGGCTTCTCCTGGCCGGTGATCATCTTGAACAGCGTCGACTTGCCGGCGCCGTTCGGGCCGATGATGCCGACGATCGCGCCCGGCGGAATCAGCATCGACAGGTTGTCGATCAGCAGGCGGTCGCCGAACTTCTTGGACACATTCTTGAACTCCATCACCATGTTGCCCAGGCGCTCGCCCGGCGGGATGAAGATTTCGTTGGTCTCGTTGCGCTTCTGGTAATCCTGCGACTGCAGCTCTTCCAGGCGGGCCAGACGGGCCTTGCCCTTGGAACGGCCGCCCTTGGCGTTCTGGCGCGACCACTCCAGTTCCTTCTGGATCGCCTTCTGGCGGGCCTTTTCCTGGTTTTCTTCCTGCTTCAGGCGCTCATCCTTCTGCACCAGCCATTCGGTGTAGTTGCCCTTCCACGGAATGCCGCGGCCGCGGTCCAGTTCCAGGATCCACTCGGCGGCGTTGTCCAGGAAGTAGCGATCGTGGGTAACGGCCACCACGGTGCCGGTGTAGCGCGCCAGGAACTGTTCCAGCCATTCCACCGACTCGGCGTCGAGGTGGTTGGTCGGTTCGTCCAGCAGCAGCATGTCCGGCTTCTGCAGCAGCAGGCGGCACAGCGCGACGCGGCGCTTTTCACCGCCGGACAGGTTGGCGATCTTGGCATCCCACGGCGGCAGGCGCAGCGCATCGGCAGCCACGTCCAGCTGGTTTTCCAGGGTGTGCGCGTCGCCGGCGGCCAGGATCGCCTCCAGGCGCTCCTGTTCCTTGGCCAGCGCGTCGAAGTCGGCGCCTTCCTCGGCGTAGGCGGCGTACACCGCCTCCAGCGCAGCCTGGGCCTGCAGCACTTCGCCCACGCCTTCCTCGACCGACTCGCGCACGGTCTTGTTCGGGTCCAGTTCCGGTTCCTGCGCCAGGTAGCCGACCTTGATGCCCGGCTGCGGGCGTGCCTCGCCCTCGAAATCGGTATCCACGCCGGCCATGATCTTCAGCACGGTCGACTTGCCGGCGCCGTTCAGGCCCAGCAGGCCGATCTTCGCGCCCGGGAAGAAGGACAGCGAGATGTCCTTGATGATCTGCCGCTTGGGCGGGACCACCTTGGACACGCGGTTCATGGTGTAGATGTATTGCGAGGACATGAGGTCTCCGTAGGCGCGACCCTGCGCCCGACCGTCACGGGAGGTTTCCCGGCGCGGCAGCGGGCACAGACTTGAATGGAATACCGGCAATTATAGCCGGAACCGGTTACCCGCCGCGCCACGGGGAGCCGGCCGGGCTGGCCGCGGCCTGAATCGCCGTCACAGTCCTGAAGCGGGAAGCGTTTCCAGCCGGAAACGGTTCAGATCCGGTGCGCAATATGGGGTCACCACCACCCAAGCAGAGGTCTGACATGCGCATCAATCGAGTAATGGCCGGAGCCGTGGCCTCTGTGCTGGCGCTCGGCGCGGTTGCCCCGGCATTTGCCGACGACGACCATCGCGGCCGCGGTCACGACCGCCGCGAGTGGCGGGAGGATCGTCGCGAGTGGCGACAGGACCGTCGTGACTGGGAGCGCGACCGCCGTGAGGCCCGGCGCGATTACCGGTAGGACCGCCGCGAGTGGCACCGTGACCATGACCGCTACTACCGCCCGGCACCGCCGCCGCGTGTGGTCTACCGCCCTGCCTATGGCCCCGGCTATGGCTGGAAGGTGGGGCACCGCTACCGCGACTACTATCGCGGCCCGATCTACGTGGTGAACGACTATCCGCGCTACCACCTGCGCCGTCCGCCGCATGGCCACCACTGGATCCGCGATGACCGCGGCAACATGCTGCTGGTGGCCATCGCCACCGGCGTGATCGCCCAGTACGTGCTCAGCAGCCGCTGAGGACCCCGCAACATCACTCGGAACCATACGGGGCCGGATTCCTTCGAGGGATCCGGCCCCGTCCGTTTCGGCCCCAGCCGGCCGGTGCGGGGCTACAATCAGGGGCTGAGCCGTACACCCCCTTTCCCTGCCTGCTGGAGTACCCGATGTTCCCGCGTGACGTCCGCATCGAATCCTACGATCCCGAACTGGCCAAGGCCATCGCCGCTGAGACCCAGCGCCAGGAAGACCATGTCGAGCTGATCGCTAGCGAGAACTACACCAGCCCGGCAGTGATGGAAGCGCAGGGCAGCCAGCTGACCAACAAGTACGCCGAAGGCTATCCGGGCAAGCGCTACTACGGTGGTTGCGAGTACGTGGACATCGCCGAGCAGCTGGCGATCGACCGCCTCAAGCAGCTGTTCGGCGCCGACTATGCGAACGTGCAGCCACACAGCGGCTCGCAGGCCAACCAGGCCGTGTACTTCGCGCTGCTGCAGCCGGGCGACACCATCCTCGGCATGAGCCTGGCCCACGGCGGCCACCTCACCCATGGCGCCAAGGTGAACGCCTCGGGCAAGCTGTTCAACGCCGTGCAGTACGGCGTGAACGACCAGGGCCTGATCGACTACGACGAAGTCGAGCGCCTGGCCCTGGAGCACAAGCCGAAGATGGTCGTGGCCGGCTTCTCGGCCTACTCGCAGGTGATCGACTGGGCACGCTTCCGCGCCATCGCCGACAAGGTCGGCGCCTACCTGTTCGTCGACATGGCCCATGTCGCCGGTCTGGTCGCCGCCGGCGTCTATCCGAGCCCGCTGGACCATGCCCACGTCGTCACCTCCACCACCCACAAGACCCTGCGCGGCCCGCGCGGCGGCATCATCGTCGCCAAGGGTGCCGATGAGGACCTGGTCAAGAAGCTGCAGTCGATCGTGTTCCCGGGTATCCAGGGCGGTCCGCTGATGCATGTCATCGCCGGCAAGGCGGTGGCCTTCAAGGAAGCGCTGGAACCGGCCTTCAAGACCTATCAACAGCAGGTGGTGAAGAACGCCCAGGCGATGGCGAGCACGCTCATCGCGCGCGGCTACAAGATCGTCTCCGGCGGCACCCAGAACCACCTGATGCTGGTGGACATGATCGGCAAGGACGTGTCCGGCAAGGACGCGGAAGCGGCACTGGGCAAGGCGCACATCACCGTCAACAAGAACTCGGTGCCGAACGACCCGCGTTCGCCGTTCGTGACCTCGGGCCTGCGCCTGGGTACGCCGGCGGTGACCACCCGTGGCTACACCGAGCAGGACTGCGTGGATCTGGCCAACTGGATCGCCGATGTCCTCGATGCGCCGAACGATGACGCCGTGATCGCCCGCGTGCGCGATGCCGTCAGCGCGCAGTGCCGCAAGTACCCGGTCTACGGTTGATCGGGTAATGGGGTCGGATCCCGTCCCGCAGGGAAGGGCTCTGACCCCGGGCCAAGTAGATCAACGCACATGGATGAGCGTATGGATGAACGTCTGCACAAGCGCCTGCACCTCGTGCAGGCCCTGCTGTTCGGGCTGCCTGGCGTGCTGCTGGGAGGCACCGTGGCCTTGGTGGGCGTGTACTCCGGCCTGACGCAGGAAACCCGCCTGCCGAGCCGGCTGCTGCTGGTGTGCTGGGGCACCGCCGGGGCGCTGGGCATTGTTGCCTGGTTGTACATCGGCGCCGGTTTCCTGCTGCAGGGCCGGTCTGGCCTGCAGGCAGTGGGCCGGGTGTGGTGGGCGTTGCTGGCGCTGGGCGCGCTGGCAGCAGTGCCCGCCGTCGTGCTCGGGCTGGTGGTCGGCCTGACCGAACGCATGGAGGGCTTCAGCCTGTTGCTGTTCGGCCCGCCGCTGTTGCTGCCCGCGGCGCATCTGGCCTGGCTGCGCTGGCGGCCTGCTCACCTTCCGGGCGCCTGACTTTTCAGGCAAGTCGCATGGTGGTGTAGGGATGGCATGTCCAGCCTCACGCATCAGGGTGTTTCTGAGTATCTGGGTGCATCTGGGACGGCTGCAGGGTTGCCCTTGACGAGGGACCGTACCGCACATGAAATTTGCCGGAAAGCCCCTTCTCAGGTACCTTTGCGACGCTGCCATGACCGTGGCATTAGGTTGTCCCCTGAGCCAGGCGTTCCATGTATTGCCCCTTCTGCCAACATGCCGATACCCGGGTCATCGACTCGCGCGTCTCTGAAGACGGCGCGACGATCCGCCGTCGGCGTGAGTGCGAGGCCTGCAACGAGCGCTTCAGCACCCTGGAAACCGTCGAACTGAAGCTGCCGGCCATCGTCAAGAGCGATGGCACCCGCGAGGCCTTCGACCAGCGCAAGGTACGCGCCGGCTTTGATCGCGCGCTGCAGAAGCGTGCCGTGCCGGAAGACAAGATTGAAGCGGCGGTGCGTGCGGTGGTCCATCAGTTGCGCCTCAGTGGCGAGCGTGAAGTGCCTTCGATCAAGGTGGGCGAGTTCGTGATGAACGAGCTGCGCAAGCTCGATCACGTGGGGTACGTGCGATTCGCTTCGGTCTACCGCAGCTTCGAGGATGTGGCCGATTTCCGCGAGGAAATCGAAAAACTCGAACGCGAGCTGCCGGCCAGCACCGAACAGCTGCAGCTGTTGGGCGATGTGATCGCCCTGGCCAAGAAGAAGAAGGGCTGACCGCCTCTGCGGTGGCCTGTGCCAACCTCGGTTGGCACTGATGGCGCATCCACGGGTGGGTGCCAACCTCGGTTGGCACCGATGGCCGCATTCACTGGTGGGTGCCAACCTTGGTTGGCATCGATGGCATGGATCAACACCGGCAGCGTTACCATGGCCAGATGACCATCCCATTCTCCGTACTCGACCATCTGCACATGGCCAGCGCGCTGCGTCTGGCCGAGCGCGCCGCCTACACCACCCGCCCCAATCCGATGGTCGGCTGCGTGATCGCCCATGGTGAACGTGTGGTCGGGCAGGGCTGGCACCAGCGTGCCGGTGGCCCGCATGCCGAAGTGTTCGCGTTGCGCGAGGCCGGTGGTGAGGCGCGCGGTGCCACTGCCTACGTCACCCTTGAGCCCTGCGCGCATTACGGGCGCACACCACCGTGCGCGCTGGCACTGATCGAGGCCGGTGTATCGCGTGTGGTCGCTGCGCTGCGTGATCCCTTCCCGCAGGTCGATGGCGGCGGATTCGACCTGCTGCGCGGCGCCGGCATCGAGGTCGCCGAAGGGCTGATGGCGGCGCAGGCACGCGAGCTCAACAAGGGCTTTCTGTCACGCGTGGAGCGCAATCGCCCGTGGCTGCGGGTGAAGCTGGCCGCCAGCCTGGACGGGCGTACGGCGATGGCCGACGGCACGTCCAAATGGATCACCGGAGCAGCGGCGCGCGAAGACGTGCAGCACTGGCGTGCACGCGCCGGCGCGATCCTGACCGGTGCCGATACCGTGCTGGCCGACGATCCGATGCTGACCGTGCGCCTGGCCGATGCCGAGGTGATGCCGCCACTGCGCGTCGTGCTCGATTCGCGCCTGCGTTCCCTGCAGTGCAGCCGCGTGCGCGAGGGTGGGGCACCCACGTTGTACCTGCATGATGCGGCGGTCAGTGCACCCGATGCAGCCGATGCCGAATTCGCCAGCGTGCCCAGTGCCGACGGCCGTCTCGATCTTGGCGCGATGCTGACCCTGCTGGCCGGGCGCGGCATCAACGAAGTGCATACCGAAGCCGGCGCTACGCTGGCCGGTGCGCTGCTGCGCGGCGGCTGGGTGGATGAGCTGCTGCTGTACCAGGCGCCCACCCTGCTGGGTGACCGCGCCCGCCCGCTGCTGGCCGGGCTGGGCATCGAAGCGATGCAGCAGCAACGCCGGCTGCGCGTGGTCGAGCAATGCCAGGTGGGTGAGGACCTTCGCCTGCTGCTGCGGCCGTAGCATTGGCAGGCGGCGGACGAGACGGACGCGCGGTAGCCGGGGTGGTCAGTCGTGGAGCAGGATTGGGGGAACATCCCCCGCGATACGCATGTCCCATGCCTCGAACGGCAGCAATGTCAGCAGAATGGCCTGGTACAGCTGGTCTGAACGTGCCTCATGCACGTCGCCATGGCGATAGGAGGACCACCCCACCACATGGGTGCGATGCAATGCCGCCGGCGCACTGCGAAGGTGGACGGCGTAGGCGCTGAAGAACACATCGCTGTGCTGCGCCTGCCCGCCGGGCCCGGCCTGGCGCAATGCCCGGTAAAGCGCGAACGTGGGCGCCGGGTCGGGCAACGCGCAGGCGAGCGTGAATCGACCAATCTCGGGACTGCCCAGCGGCAGGAACGCCTCGGCGCAGGTGGCCGTCGACAGTCGCGCCAGCAGTGCATCGGTGACATCCTGCATCACCGACGCCGAGGTGCTGCTGCCGCAGCCAGGTGGGCAGATCATCGAGGCTGCGCTGCCAATCGATTCCGTTGCGAGGAACAGCGGCAGCGTCCCACAGGGCCAGCTGGTCGCGCGCAGCCGGATCGTGCTGGAGGACAACACGCGCCTGCAGCGTGTACTCCTGTTCCGGCGTGTGTGGCGCGGCAATGCACACGCCGGTGAACAGACAGGACAGAGCGGCGAGCAGGCGCATGTATGGGGCCGGGAAGGTGCTGCAGGATCGGCCCCGGCATCCTGTGAAGCAATGCAACAAGTTGCAAACGGGGTCATGCAGCGCATGTCCCCGCTGCGATGCCATCATCACGCGATCAGGTGCATTCGAGTGTCGCCGGGCATGGCCCGGCGCTACCACTTAGCGGCTCAGGCGCATTCGTCGGTCCACATCATCTCGGCCAGCGGGCGCAGTGCCTTGCACTCCTGCGTCATCTCCTCGACCGACTGCACCTGCGCTTTGGCCTTCAGCTCTTCGGCCATCGCGTCCACGCCGCTGATCTGGTCGGGCGCGATCTTCGCCACGCAGCTGCGGTGCTGCTGCAGCAGCAGGTCGCAGCCGGGTATGCCGGTCACTTTCGGCGCGTTGGCCGCCTGCGCGTCCTGCATCCAGTCCTCGAACGGAGCCAGCGCACCGGCCACGGTGCCCACCAGATCATCGAAGTTGCCGCTGTACCAGTAGCCGTTGTCCTTGGCCGGGTAGAGGGTGAAGGTGCCGCTGACCGGCACGCGTGCACCACTCTGCAGCGCCTGGGTGTAGGCGTCGGTGAACTGCTTGCGCGAGGCCGGGCTGGCATGGTCGGCCAGGCTGGCGGCGAACAGGGGGCGGACCTTGCCCAGGTCGGGCATCTGGCAGGTGTAGGTGATCCGCGCCAGCTTCTGGTCTTCAACGTATTCGTTGTCTTCGATCAGGCTCTGGGTTGCGCGGCACTTCGAATCACGCAGCGCCTTGGCGTACAGCGCTTCGGTGGCCACAGCGTCGATCGAAGCGCCGGTGCTGGCCAGTACCGTCTGCCAGGGTTCGGCCAATGCCTTGGCCAGCGCGCCCGGGTTCGGAGTCACGGCGTCCTGGCCCTCGAACGCCGGCTTCAGCGCGTCGTTGAGCGTGCGCGTGGCGGTCGCGTCGTCTTCCAGCAGTACCCGGGAATAGAGATCGAACGTCTGTTCGGGGCTCAGCTGCGTCGAGGCGGCGCTGGCGAACAGGGGAGCGCACAACAGTGCAGTGGCCAGCAGGGAGCGCAGGGGGGTCTTCATGACAGTGATTCCGGGTCCATAGGCGGGCAAGCCTAGCGCATTTTCCGCTGTTGCCGCAGGCAGAAGAACGGGCCACTTGCGGGGGCGTCCGATCGTACGACGAGGATCGGGGAACGCGCTTCAGGCGGGTGACCACGTGGTCATCGTCGTGGCAGCGTGTTGTCGAACGTGGCTGACCACTGATCACGGTAGGCGTCATGGATCGCCCTGCAGTATCTCATTGAAGATTCCCGACCCAGCATGTTCAGAAGCTCCGCCATGCTTTCATGAAGCGCTGCGCCCCGCTGGCGTGGGTCGTCCGGATAGTGGCGTGCTGCGAATTTCATCTGTGCGTCCAGCATGAGATCACACGCTGGAATGCCGGAGAATACAACGACGGACTCAGCATCGATCCGTTCGTCCCACTCCTTGAAGGGGAGCAATCGCTCAAACAGCGCGGGGGCAAGATCGTCCAAGGTGCCGCCCATCCATGGGCCAGGACTGCCGAGACGGTAGAACGCGGCTTCCGCCTGGTGGATGCGGTCGGGTGCGTCGCTGACAATCGCAGCGTACTGATCGAGGAAGGCCGCGAATCGCTCTTCATCCTTGTCCGGATGGAAATACCTGCGGTTCTCGCGGTAAACGTCAAAGGCCGCCGATACGTCCGGGAGCAGGCATTGATAGCGTACCTCGTGATGATCTGATGTGTCGCGTTTCACGGCCTCGATCCCAGTGATCTCGCAACGGATGCGCTGGATGCGTGCATGTATTGCCTCGGTTGCCGCCGCACTGAACACTTTGTCCAGACCTCCAAAGGCATACAGCCGGTACGTGCTGGATGCGATGTGATGGTGGTGGTCAGCGTCCGCCGTCTCCAGGCTGCGCCTGAGGATGTCCCGGGCTCGACCATCATTGTGGGCAATGACCTCGATATACGCATCAAACGTTGCTTCCAGTGAAAGCGCGGCGGGTTCTGCTGCGCGCGTGGCAAACGGTACGGACAGCAACAGGGCAAGGACAGGTTTCAGCACGGCATGGACAGGAACGCGTGAGGGGCCCAGAGGATCGGGCGTGCCGGCCCGGCAATCCATGCAACCTGTCCGAAAAAAAAACGGGCCCCTTGCGGGGCCCGTTCGATCGCACGACGAGGATCGGGCAATCAGAAGCTGGCGCGGACGCCGGCCGAGAACTGGGTGACATCGCGCTGGCCGGAGACTTCTCCCACCAGGCCCCAGGTCGGGGTGAAATTGATCTGGCCACCGACGGTGCCGACCCAGGTGCCCTTGAAGTCGTTGCCGCCATCCATGTAGCCGGCCTTGGCCCACGCTTCGGTCTTCGGCGAAGGCTTGCCACGCACGCCCATGGTGGCGCGGGCCAGGTTGGTGTGATCCTTCAGGTGTTCGCGGCCGAACAGATCCGATTTCACGGTCAGCTCGGCGTTCTGGCGCACCCAGGCGATGTCGGCGGTGTAGTCCAGGCGGTCCGTCCACGGCATGTGGTAGCCGATGCCCAGCTCAGGCTGGTCCAGTTCGAACTTGGCCGACGCACCGGTGAAGTGGTAGCTCTTGCTGGTACGCGACCAGCTGCCGAACACGTGCACCTGCTCGGCCAGCGCGAACGAACCGCGCACGTAGCCGCCGTCAAGCTTCGGGTCGTTGAAATCGCTGTCGTCGGTCTTGACCTGGGTCCAGCCACCTTCGACGTAGGTGTAGCTCAGCCCTTCGGCGGCCGAGGCCAGCGGAGCGACGGCCAGCAGGCTGGCGATGATCAGGAGCTTGCGCATGGGAATTCCTGTGAATTGCAGTCCATTGGCGGGCGCGCCGGAGGCGCAGCCCGTGGCGACCTCATGTCGTCCGCGGCGAATTTTAATGAAAGTTTTACAAAATGCGAGAGACAGCCGTCACAGGCTGGGCAGGCTTGGGGTCAGATCCGTTTCCCGCCGGGAAACGGCTGCGGCGCCGGGCATCCCACCCCGTTCAGCCCGGGCTGGTACACTTGCTGCGCCGGTTCGCCGGTACACAAACGTCTTCAGGGCGGGGTGCAACTCCCCACCGGCGGTAGGTGCGCAAGCACGAGCCCGCGAGCGCCCCGGTCCACGGCCGGGGGTCAGCAGATCCGGTTCAAGGCCGGAGCCGACGGTCATAGTCCGGATGAAAGAAGACGGTGCCACAGGGCTCATGCCCTGCGCGTGCCTGTTTGCCTTGCGGCGTTTTTCGCTCACATCCTGCGGAGAACGTTACTTGTTTACTGGAATCATCGAAGGCGTCGGCCGTCTGGCCGCACGCGAGTCCATCGGCGGCGATGTCCGCTTCACCTTCAATGTCGGCAACCTGCCGTTCGATCACGTGCAGATGGGCGAAAGCATCGCCATCAACGGTGTCTGCCTGACGGTCATCGCATTCGACGCCAACAGCTTCCAGGCCGATGCCTCCACCGAGACGCTGGGCCTGACCACGCTGGGCCAACTCGAGCAGGGCGCGGTCATCAACCTCGAGCGTGCCATGCGCCCGACCGATCGTCTGGGTGGGCATCTGGTCAGCGGCCACGTTGATGGCCTGGGCCAGGTGCTGTCCATCCACGATGACGCGCGCGCCCAGCGCTGGCGCTTCGCCGCGCCGGCCTCGCTGCTGCGCTACATCGCCAAGAAAGGCTCGATCTGCGTGGACGGCGTCAGCCTCACCGTCAACGAAGTGGACGAGGAAGGCTTCGAGGTCGCGCTGATCCCGCATACCGTGGCCAACACCGCCTTCTCCGCCTCCGGCGTGGGCAGTGCGGTGAACCTGGAAATCGACCTGGTCGCCCGTTATGTCGAACGTCTTGTTGGCGGGCACCTGCAGGGAGGCGCAGCATGAACTTCGCGCCGATCCCCGAGATCCTGGAAGACATCCGCCAGGGCCGCATGGTCGTCATCGTCGATGACGAGGACCGCGAGAACGAAGGCGACCTGATCATGGCTGCCGAGCTGGTCAAGGCCAGCGACATCAACTTCATGGTTACCCATGGCCGTGGCCTGGTGTGCCTGCCGTTGACCCGCACCCGCGCCGCCGACCTGGGCCTGGCGCCGATGGTGCAGGCCAACACCGCGCAGTTCCAGACCAATTTCACCGTCAGCATCGAAGCGGCTGAGGGCGTGACCACCGGCATCTCCGCCCATGACCGCGCGCATACCATCCGCACCGCGGTGAAGCCCAACGCGCGGCCGTCGGACCTGCACCAGCCCGGCCACATCTTCCCGCTGATCGCCCAGCCGGGCGGCGTGCTGACCCGCGCCGGCCACACCGAGGCGGGCGTGGACCTGGCCATGCTGGCTGGGCTGGAACCGGCCGGCGTGCTGGTGGAGATCCTCAACCCGGACGGCAGCATGGCGCGTCGCCCGGAGCTGGAAGTGTTCGCCCGCGAGCACGGCCTGAAGATGGGCTCCATCGCCGACCTGATCGCCTACCGCCTGGCCACCGAGAAGACGGTCGAGCGCGTTGATGAGCGCGACATCGATACCGAGTTCGGCCCGTTCAGGCTGGTGACCTACCGCGACCGCATCGCCCACGACCTGCACTTCGCCCTGGTCCGCGGCACTCCCGACGCTGGCACGCCTACGCTGGTGCGCGTGCAGGTGGAGAATCCGCTGGCCGACCTGCTGCACTGGCGTCGTGACGATTTCGGCGTGGCCGCCACCGACGCGCTGCGTGCGATCGCCGCCGAAGGTGCCGGCGTGATGGTGGTGCTGTCGGCGCCGCGCGATGGCGAGGCGCTGCTCGCGCGCCTGCGCCAGCAGCCCGCACCGGTGGTGCCGGGCAAGGACAAGGATGTGGGCCAGTGGCGCCGCAATGGCGCCGGTGCGCAGATCCTGTCCGATCTGGGTCTGGGCAAGCTGCGCGTGCTGGGCACGCCGCGCCGGCAGATCGGCCTGGCCGGCTATGGCCTGGAAGTGGTGGAGACGGTGGCCCTGTAACGGTCGCCCCGTGGGGTCGGAGCCCGCGGTGCGGGATCCGACCCCGGTAGCGCCGGGCCATGCCCGGCGGATGCCTTCCGGCGCTATCGCAGCGACCTTCGATCAGGGAGAATCGACCGGTCCCTTCCAGCCGACGGGACGTCCATTCACCCCGCCGACTGGAGAGAGCGCGCGTGGAAGCTACCGTACATTTCGTCAACAGCATCATCTGGAGCAAGGCACTGATCTTCGTGTGCCTGGCGGCCGGCCTTTACTTCAGCGTCCGCACCCGTTTCATGCAGATCCGCGGCTTCGTGGAAATGTGCCGCCTCACCGTCAAGGGCGAAAAGTCCGACGCCGGCGTTTCTTCGTTCCAGGCCCTGGCCATGTCCATGGCCGGGCGCATGGGTATCGGCAACATCGCCGGCGTGGCCACGGCCATCGCCTTCGGTGGCCCCGGTGCGATCTTCTGGATGTGGGTGATGGGCTTCCTCGGTGCATCCACCTCGTATGTGGAATGCACCCTGGCGCAGATCTACAAGACCAAGGATGCCGAAGGCCGCTACCGTGGTGGCCCGGCCTACTACATTGAAAAGGCGATGGGCCTGAAGTGGTATGCCATGGCCTTCGCCATCGCCACGATCATCGCCGCCGGCTTCCTGATGCCGGGGGTGCAGGCCAATGCCATCGCCGACAGCATCATCAATGCCTGCCGTGGCGGTGCGCTGTGCGGGCCGCTGGATGGCCAGGCCTTCGGCATGGAATCGGTTGCCGCGCTCAAGCTCGGCATCGGCATCGTGGTCGCGCTGCTGCTGGGCGTGGTGATCTTCGGCGGCGTCAAGCGCATCGCCACATTCGCCGAGATCGTGGTGCCGTTCATGGCGGCGGCCTTCATCCTGATGGCCATCGTCATCATGATCCTCAATGCCGACCAGGTGCCGGAGATGTTCGGCATCATCTTCAACAGCGCGTTCGGCACCCATGCGGCGTTCGGCGCGATGATGGGCCTGGCGATCGAATGGGGCGTCAAGCGCGGCATCTACGCCAACGAAGCGGGACAGGGCTCCGGCCCGCACGCGGCGGCGGCCTCGGAAGTCTCGCATCCGGCCAAGCAGGGCTACGTGCAGGCGTTCGCGATCTACTTCGACACCATGATGGTGTGTACCGCCACCGCGTTCCTGATCCTGGCCAGCGGTACCTACAACGTGTACTCGCCGGTGGAAGGCGCGGCTCCGGTGTTCCAGGGCCTGGCCGGCATTCCGGAAGGGGCGGGCTATGCGCAGGCCGGCGTTGAAGCCGTGCTGCCGGGCTGGGGCGCGTCGTTCGTCTCGCTGGCGATCTTCTTCTTCGCCTTCACCACCATCATGGCGTACTACTACATGGCCGAGACCAATCTCAGCTATGTGAACCACAACAAGCACCGTCCGCTGACCGTGTTGTGTCTGCGCCTGGGCATCATCGCCATGGTGGTGTTCGGTGCGTTCCACAACGCGACCCTGGCCTGGGGCCTGGGTGACATCGGCGTGGGCTTGATGGCCTGGTTGAACATCATCGCCATCTTCATCATCCAGAAGCCCGCGATGCTGGCGCTGCGCGATTACGAACGACAGAAGAAGCTGGGCCTGGATCCGACGTTCGATCCCGATGCACTGGGCATCCGGAACGCCGATTTCTGGCGCCAGCGCAAGCAGGAGAACGTGTAAGTGAACAACCCCTGGAACAACCGCCGCCCGTCCGCTCGTCCGCCGCGCGCCACACCGTTGCCGCGCACGGACCTGCCGGCAACGGGTGGCGGTGGACGCGGAGGCAGCGATGAGCTGCGCCTGTACGGCCTGAACGCCGTGCTGGCCGCGTTCGCAGCGCGGCCGCAGGCACTGCGCAAGCTGTATCTGCTGGAGGCCCGGATTCCGCGCCTGCAGCCGCTGTTGAAGTGGTGCGTGGCCAACCGCGTGGGTTACCGAGTGGTCGAGGAGGGCGATCTGAACAAGCTGGCCGGCACTACCCACCACGAAGGTGTGGTGGCCGACGTGCTGCGTGCGCCGACCGTACCGCTGGCGCAGTGGTTGCAGCAGATCGGCGAGGGCCCGTCACTGGCGCTGTGGCTGGATGGCGTAGGCAATCCGCACAACCTCGGCGCGATCCTGCGTTCGGCGGCGCACTTCGGCGCGAAGGCGCTGCTGTTGCCGGCCGGCAGCACGCTGGCGCTGTCCGGTGCGGCTGCCCGCGTGGCCGAAGGCGGTGCCGAAGCAGTGCCGCTGGTGCAGCTGCCTGCGACCCCGCAGGCGATGGCCCAGCTGCGCGATGCTGGCTTCGGTCTGGCGGCCACACTCGTGGATGGGGGTGACGATGTGTTCCGCACGTCGCTGCCGGCGCGTCTGGTCTACGTCATGGGTGCCGAAGGCGAGGGCATGGACCGCGACCTGGCCGGCGACTGTGACCTGCAGGTCTCCATTCCCGGCAGTGGCGCGGTGGAGAGCCTCAATGTGGCCTCGGCCACCGCAGTGCTGCTGGCGCAGTGGGCGAGCCGTCGCGACGGCTGACGGACAGGTCACCGCCATCGGCTGCCAGGACCCGGCCCCCGTGGCCGGGTTTTTTTTGCGCCATGCACCGGCGGGACCACCGCGGACGTCGTGCAGCGTCAAGATGACTTAAGGGAGATAACGTCGTCTTGTGTTGCGTACAGCCTGATTTTTTCGATCAAGCGTGATTTTGAAACTTGCCTCATTGTTGCGCCCCCTTGCTCGACGCAGGTTGGAGTTCCATTCCTGTCAGGCAAGGTGTTTCACATGCATGGTCGTCATCGCTGCGCCCTCGGTGCGCTCCTCTCGCTGTCAAGCCTGCTTGCGTCGGTTGATGCACATGCCAGCGCGCGCAGTCTGGAAGGTGTCAACTTCACGGGTCCGCTGATCACCCCGAATCCGGCAGGCATGCCGAAGGGGAGCGGCTACATCGAACCCTATCTGGTACGTGTCGACAGCCGCGATCACTTCGATGACCGTGGCCAGCGCCAGCGCAGTGGCGAGCGCAGTGGTGGCTGGACGGTGGTGGTGCCCATCGCCTATGGATTGGGCGAGCGGATCACCGGCCAGGTCAACCTGAGCGCGTCGCGCGCCGAATCCGGTGCCGCGCACAGCCGGGGTTTCCGCGCGGGTGACACCACTGCGCGCCTGCAGTATCTGCTGCAGGCGGCCAATGCGGATGGCACCCGGCCCGCGGTTTCAGTGGCGCTCGTGCAGCGCTTCAGCACGGGCAGCCATGACCGCATCACCGGCAATCCGCTCGACGCGCAGGGTGACGGCGTGCAGCGTACCGTCGCCGCACTGGGCGTGCAGCAGGTGGTGTGGTTGGGCAACGAGCGGCCGCTGCGCTGGCGTGCCCAGCTCAGCGCGGGTCCGGCGCCTTCCCGCACGGCCCTCACCGGTGCCAGCGTGTACGGTACCGCCGCGGGCTTCCAGGGCCATATCGCGCGTGGTTCGGTACTGGGCCTGTCGATCGGCGCCGAATACAGCGTCAACCCCCGCTGGGTGGCGGTGATGGAAGTGGCGGCCAGCCGCGAGACCCGGCAACGCCTCAGCGGTTTCGCTCCCGGCGCAGAAGGCGCCATCGCGCGCGTCGACGAATGGCGCCCGGCCAGCCGTACGCTGACTTTCGCCCCCGCGTTGCAGTACCACTTCAGTCCCTCGCTTGGCCTGATCGCCGGCGTGGAGGTCACGGTGGCCGGCCGCAATGCCGCCCGCCTCATCAGCCCCCAGGTCGCCCTGGGCATGTCCTTCTGAGGGGGCGCGATGAACGTCGAATCGATCGTCAATGCCCTTCTCGGCGTGGTGTGGAGCCCTTACCTGGTGGTGCTGTGCCTGCTCGCCGGCCTGTACTTCAGCGTGCGCACCCGCTTCATCCAGCTGCGCGCGCTGCCTGACATGCTGCGCCTGGTGTTCCGCCATGAGCGGTCCGATGCAGGGGTGTCCCCGTTCCAGGCGTTGTCCCTGTCGCTGTCCAGCCGGGTGGGCGTTGGCAATATCGCCGGTGTGGCGATGGCCATCGCCTTCGGTGGTCCCGGTGCGATCCTGTGGATGTGGGTTGTCGCTTTCCTGGGTGCGTCCAGCGCCTTCATCGAATCGACGCTGGCGCAGATCTACAAGGATCGCGATGCCGGTGGCCAGTATCGGGGTGGCCCGGCCTACTACATCGAGAAGGGACTGGGCCAGCGCTGGTATGCGGTGCTGTTTGCACTGGTCGCCGTGCTGGCCGGCGCGATGCTGGCGGGTACGCAGTCCAATGCGATCACCAGCGCGGTGAATGAAGCCTGGGACGTACCGGTCGTGTTCACCACCGGCGCACTGCTGGTTGCACTGGGTGCCATCCTTGTTGGCGGTGTACGCCGCATCGCCGGTGTCGCCCAGTGGCTGGTGCCGCTGATGGCCATCGCCTATCTGCTGGTGGCCGCGATGGTAATGGTGCTCAACGCGGACAAAGTGCCGGAGGTCGCAGCGCTGGTGCTGCGCAGTGCCTTCGGCATGGATGCAGCGTTCGGCGCCATGATCGGCACGGCGATCCAGTGGGGCGTGCGCCGCGGCGTGCTGTCCAACGAAGCCGGCATGGGCAGTGGTGCGCACCCGGCGGCCGCAGCGGAGGTCTCCCATCCGGTCAAGCAGGGCCTGGTGCAGTCGTTCTCGGTCTATATCGACACGATGGTGGTGTGCAGTGCGACCGCCTTCCTCATTCTGTCTACCGGCCTGTACAACGTCTACGACCCGGCGGTGAACGGCATTCCAGATGATGCGCGCCTGCTGCTGGGCAATCTGCCGGGCGTCGAGGCCGGACCGCGTTTCGTGCAGCACGCGGTGGAGTCGGCATTGCCGGGCTTCGGCCGTTCATTCGTGGCGTTGGCCATCCTGCCCTTTGCGTTCACCACCATCCTGGCGCTGTACTACATGGCCGAGACCAACATCAGTTACCTGTGCCGGGACCGCCCGATGCCGTGGGTGATGGGCGGGTTCCAGCTGCTGTTCCTGCTGGCCACCGGCTACTCGGCGCTGAACAGTGCCACGGTCGCCTGGTCGCTGGGGGATATCGGCGTGGGCCTGATGAGCTGGTTGAACATCCTCGCCATCCTGCTGCTGCAGAGGCCGGCGCTGGCTGCGCTGCGCGATTACGAGCACCACCGTCGCTTGGGGACGGATCCCCTGTTCGATCCGCACCGGCTTGGTGTTCGCAACACCTGCGCGTGGGAACGGTAACTGTCCGGGCAGATGGGGTGACCCAGCCTGGTGGGTGCGATCCCCTCTGGTGGTGCGATCCCCTCTGGTGGGTGCGGACCTCGGTCCGCACCTCCTTTCCCGCTGCACCCGCCGGGCATCGCCCGGCGTGGCCCCCTCACTCGTTCGGCGGTGTGGTCGCTTTGGCTTCACTGCCGAAGTTGCCGTCGGCTTCTGCGGCCAGGTAGGCGAATACGGTGTATGCCGCCACATTCTGCGCCAGCGCCTTCGGGTCGATCTTGTCCAGCGTGTCGTCGGCGGTGTGGTGCAGGTGGAAGTAGTCCGAACCATCCTGTGCCAGCCACGCCCAGGCGCCACCCTTGGCCGCCAGCGGGCCGATATCCGGCCCCGGGCCGCCCTTGTCGGCTGCGTACTCGATGCCCAGCGGCTTCATCACCTCGGCGATCTGCCGGGTCGCTTCGCGCGAGCCTTCCGGGTTTGGCGAGCCGGTATTGAACGCATAGATGCGGCCGGCACCGAAATCGCTCTCGGCAGCCAGCTGGTGCAGCGCCACGTCCTTTGCATGTGCTTCGGCGTAAGCCTTGCCGCCGTACAGCCCCTGCTCTTCGTTGGCGAACGCGATCACCCGGATCGTGCGCTTGGGGGCCTGCTTGAGCTGGCCGATCAGATACCCCGCGGCCATGGTGATGCCGACACCTGCGCCGTCATCGACGGCACCGGTGCCCAGATCCCACGAATCCAGATGGCCACCGATCACCACGACTTCCTTGGGCAGGGTGCGGCCAGTGATCTCGCCGATCACGTTGTAGGAGGTCGCCGTACCGTCCCAGCCGCAGTCCAGCGCGACCTTCACCGTGGTGCTGCCACGTGCCAGCAGGCGTGCCAGCTGGTCGGCATCGGGCACCGACAGGGCCGCGGACGGTACCGGGGTCAGGCCGTCATCGAATCGGGTGATGCCGGTGTGCGGTACGCGATGCGAATCGGTGCCGGCCGAGCGCATCAGGAAGCCGACGGCGCCCTTGCGGATCGCTTCGGACGGTCCCTTGCTGCGGATCGCGCCACCACGGCCGTAGTCGCGGCCATCGCGGAACGGCAGCATCTGGTAATCGACGAAGGCGATCTTGCCCTTCAATGAACCGGCGGGCGCAGCCTGCAGCGCGGCCAGGTCGGCGAAGCGCACGACCCCTGCTTCAACGGTACCGCCCGGGCTGCCACCCAGTGCGGTGATCTGCAGCGGCTGCGGGTTCCTGCCGGTCACGGCGGCGTGTTCGCTGCGGCGCTCCCACTTCGGGAAGGTCACCGGTTCTTTCCAGACCTTGTCGAAACCCAGGGCCTTGAACTTGGCTTCGGCCCAGGCGACCGCACGCGCGTCGGCTTCGCTGCCGGCGATGCGTGGACCGATTTCGGTGGTCAGCGACTCGACCACCTTCCAGCCGGTGTCATCGGCCAGGGCCTGATCGCGCAGCTGCGCGGCCGTGGCCAGCGACGCCGGGGGCAGGGTGGTGGCGCGCGGTGCCGCGAAGGCCGGGGCGGCCAGCAGGGCAAGGGAGGATGCGATGGCAAGGACGCGGCGACGCATGGACAACTCCGGGAAGGGACCAAGCCTTGGAGCTTAACAGTCGTTCAGACGCGCGCATGGGCGGGAGGTCATGTCCGGAGCGAACGCTGTTTTCCGCCACGTCCGGCAAAGCGAAAGCCCCGCCGGAGCGGGGCTTTCACATGCGGCAGCCTCGCCGGGTACGGCCCGGCGCTACGCCTTATTTCTTCAGGCTGTCGCGGATCTCGCGCAGCAGCACCACTTCCTCGGCCGGGGCGGCGGGAGCGGCTTCCTTCTTGCGCGACAGACGGTTGATGACCTTGATCACCAGGAAAATGGCGAACGCAACGATCACGAACTGGATCAGGGTGTTGATGAAGTCACCGTAGCCGATCACCACCGCCGGAATCTCCTTGCCGTCCGGCCCGATGCGTGCCGGCGACAGCGTCCACGCCAGCTGCGAGAAGTCCACCTTGCCGATCAGCAGGCCCAGCGGCGGCATGATGATCTTCTCAACCAGTGCAGTGACGATCTTGCCGAAGGCGGCGCCGATCACCACGCCGACGGCGAGGTCGATGACGTTGCCGCGCATCGCGAATTCCTTGAATTCGGTGAGCACTCCCATGTGTTTTCTCCTGTGGGGGATGTGGACAGCGCGCAGAGTAGCGCAGGTGGTGTCAGCCGGCGATCACGCCGTGGCGCTCGGCCACGTTTTCCAGGCGCGCGCTGAAACGGTCGCCCGGCTTCAGTGCGGCCACTCCGGACGGCGTGCCCATGAACACCAGGTCACCGGCGCGCAGCTGCCACAGCTTGGACAACTCGTGCAGGATTTCCGGCACGTTCCAGATCATCTGGTCCAGCAGGGCCTGCTGGCGCACTTCGCCGTTGACTTCCAGCGACAGGTTCAGCGCCGCCAGATCGCCCACTTCGCCGGCATGCACGATTTCGCTGATCGGTGCGGAGGCATCGAAGCCCTTGGCGGCGTCCCAGGGATGGCCCTTCTCCTTGGCGGCCGCCTGCAGATCGCGGCGGGTCAGGTCCAGGCCGACGGCATAGCCGTACACCAGTGCTTCGGCATCGGCCACGGGAAGCTCGCCGGCCGGGGCATCACGACCGATGGCCACCACCAGCTCCACTTCGTGATGCAGGTTGGCCGTCGCGGGCGGATAGGGGATGGCATCGTCATGGCCGACCACCAGCGCATCGGCAGGCTTGCTGAAGAACATCGGCCGGCCGCGGTCGTCGGCCGCCGGCACCGCGGCTCCCATTTCGCGCGCATGGTCGGCAAAGTTGCGACCCACGCAGTAGACGCGGTGCACGGGGAAGCTGCCACCGCCCACCACCGGAACACGCGGCGTGGCAGGTGCAGGGATCACATCGGAAACATCGGACATGCGGGCATCCAGGAAGGGAATGCCCGCAGTCTAGAACGCATGGCGCCCGCCGTCAGCGGGCACGCCGGCCGGCAGGGCTCAGCGCGAGGCCGGCAGCACCGGCTTGCGCACCACCCGGTACTCGCCCTCGACCACGGTCGGGTCGGCCGGTCGGGCTGCACCCGCCTTGCGCGAGGCCAGCAGCTTCCACGCCAGGCCGACCAGGATCATCGCCGCACCGACGAACACGCCGATGAACACCATCGCGGCCAGGATCGCCAGGCCGAGCAGGCCCACGGCAACGCGCACCAGCGGGTGACGCGGCTTGCGCGGCGCGAACAGGGTGCGGAACTGGTTGAAGGCGGAATCGCGATTGAACATGGCGGCTCGATAGGCTGGGAAATCAGCGAAACCAGAGTATCGGGAGCCCGCACTGTCATTGAGTGAAAAACTCGTTAAATATAGCCTGTGCTTATTACGAATCAATGACTTGTGTTCATCCTGCAGCCAGTCACCTGAGCAGGCGTGCGACAATGCTTCTTTACTGTCCGAGCCTTCGCCATGACTGCCGCTGTTGCCCTGATCGCCCTTGATGCCATTGCCGATGGTGCGTTTGCCGAGGTCGAAGCAGTGGTCGAGGGCGATGCCGAGTCGTTGCTGCTGTATCGCGACGGCGCACAGGTGCGCGCCTTCCTGAACATCTGCCCGCATGCCGGCCGTCGCCTGGACTGGGCGCCGGGGCAGTTCCTGAAGAGCCGCGAGGGGCATCTGGTCTGCGCCGCCCACGGCGCCTCGTTCGCGTTGGACAGCGGTGACTGCATCGCCGGCCCCTGCAAGGGCGACCGCCTGCGCGCGGTGCCGGTGGACGTGCGTGATGGGCAGGTCTACCTGGCCTGAGGCCGGCTAGGGGGCGGCTCCGTTTTCCGTAGGAGAACGGCTCTGACCCACCAAGCCAGGAGCAGTCGAGCAGGGCTCGACTCTGCAAAGGCATCCACGCATGGCGTGGATCTACCGTGTCGACCAAGGTCGACACCTACCAAAGCGGTGCACGACGCCGTTCTGGCAGATCGCAGAAATCTGTCGGACCCACCCCGCCATCCCACGAAATGCACGCTTTTGCCGTTGAGGTTGCCGGCCAGCGGCCGGCACTACTGGGGTGCAGGGCGCAGCCCTGCCGATGAACCCGACCCTCAGAACATCAGGTTGATCATCAGCACCACCACACAGGTGTAGATCAGCGACAACGGTCCGCCGACCCGCCACATCTCGCGCGGGGTGTAGTTGGCCGGGCCGGTGATCATCGAGATGACCGGATTGGACGCCGTCATCAGATTGTTGGAGGCCGACAGCGCCACGATCAGTGCGAACGCGGTGGGGTTGCCACCCGCCGCCAGCGCCAGATTCACCGCGATGGGCACCATCACGATGGTTGCGCCGACATGGCTGATCACCAGCGAGAACACCGTTGTCAGCAGCGCCAGGGCCAGCTCCAGCACCCACACCGGTATGCCGGTGGGGAGCTTGTCAATGGTGTGGCCGGCGACCCAGGCCGCCGCGCCGCTGGAGTCCATCGCCCAGCCGAGCGGGATCAGTCCGGCCATCATGAACACGGTTTTCCAGTTGATCGAGGCATAGGCCTCGTCCATCCGCAGCACGCCCGTCAGCAACATGCCGGCCACGCCGGTCATCAGGGTCAGCGCTACCGGAAGCTTGCTGGTCAGCGCGATCAGGATCGTCAGCGCGAAGATCGCCATGGCGATCTTGAACTTGTGCGGGCGCTGTTCGCCGGTCGGGTAGTCGGTGACCACCACGAAGTCACGGCTCTTGGCGGCCTGCGCCAGGTCGGTCCAGATGCTGTGGAAGACCAGCATGTCGCCAGCGCGCAGCTGCACGTCGCGCACGTCCTCGCGGATCACCTGTTTGTCGCGGTTGATCGCCAGCAGGCTGATGCCGCGCTCCTTGCGCAGGCGCAGGTCGGCCGCACTCTTGCCGATCACGTTCGAGGTCGGCGGCACCACCGCCTCGGAAATGCCCGCGCGGCTGGGATTGAACAGGTCGCCCAGGTGCTTCAGCCGCGAGGACATGCGCAGGAACTGGTTCTGGGCGAAATCGCCGATCTGCTCGCGCGGACCCATCGCGCCCAGCACACTGCCCACCCAGATGCGCATTTCCGCAGGTGGCGCCAGCCGCGTATCGTTGCCGGTCTTCAGCGCCAGCAGCAGCGGCGCGTCATGCAGGCTCTCGGCCTCGCCCAGGGTCATGCCGACCAGCGGGCTTTCGGCGGTGACCACCAGTTCGAACACATCGCCTTCGATGCCGTAGGTCTTGGCGAAGTAGCTCTCGGTACGGGCCGGGGTGACCCCATCGTTGACCAGGGTCTCTTCCTCGATCAGCTTGCGATCGCCGTAATAGCGGAAGTACAGCAGCGAGGCGATCAGCAGCGCCACGCCGATCGGCAGCGGCGCGAACATGCGCAGCGGCTCGATGCTGGCCAGGCCGGAGGGCAGGTTGTTGTTGGCCGAGGCCAGCAGGTCGTTCAGCAGGATCAGCGGCGAGTTGCCGACCATGGTCAGCGCACCGCCCATCACGATCGCCGCCGAGATCGGCAGCAGCAGCCGCTGCATGGTCAGCCCGGTGCGTGCCGCCAACCGCGAGGCGACCGGCAGGTACAGCGCCATCACCGACGGGTTCTGCATGAAGGACGAGTTCAGGCCGGCGATGGCCGTGGTCATCATCAGCAGGCGCTGCTCGATGCCATGTCCGCGTCGCAGCAGCCAGGCCGCGAGCCGGTTCAGTGCGCCGGTGCGGTCAAGGCCCGCACCGAGGATGGTGGTGGCGATGATGCTCATCACCGCGTTGCCGGAGAAGCCGCCGAAGATTTCCTCCGGGGCGATCAGGCCGGTGACACCCAGTACCACCAGCACCACCAGCGCGACGACGTCGGCGCGGATCCGCTCGAACAGGAACATCGCCATCGTGAAGCCGACCAGCCCGAGTACGAGCTTCATGTCGTTGGTCAGCGTCAGCGCGGTATCCATGTGGGGCGCGGCGTCCTCGGGCGATCGTCAGGTGCGGTCGTACAACAGGTCCCAGACGCCATGGCCGAGCTTCTGGCCGCGGGTCTCGAAGTGGGTCTGCGGCCGCCATTCCGGGCGCGGCACGCTGCCCCGTGGACCGGCCCGGTTGACCAGGCCGGCGGTCGCATCGAGCACGTCCCACATCTGTTCGGCGTAGTCTTCCCAGTCGGTGGCGCAGTGCAGGCGGCCGCCCGCACGCAGCTTGCGCACCAGCAGCTCTGCGAAGGCCGGCTGCAGCAGGCGGCGCTTGTTGTGGCGCTTCTTGTGCCACGGGTCCGGGAAGTAGATGCGCACTTCATCGAGCGCGCCATCGGCGATCTCGTTCTGCAGTACTTCCACCGCGTCATGGTGGTACAGGCGCACGTGGTCGGCGTTGTCGTCGGCCAGGGCGTTCAGCAGGCGGCCGACACCGGGCGCGTGCACTTCGATGCCGATGTAGTCGCGCGACGGGTCATGCTGGGCAGCAAAGCGCAGTGCAGCGCCGTTGCCGAAGCCGATCTCCAGCACCTTGTGCGCCGGGCGACCGAAGGTGGCGTCCAGGTCGCGCGGCTGGCCGCTGTAATCCAGGCCGAAGCGCGGCCAGCGTTCGTCGAACGCGCGCTGCTGGGCAGGCGTGAAGCGGCCCTGGCGCAGCACGAAACTGCGCACCTCGCGGCGCCCCTCGCTGACGGTGAACGGCTTGGGCGGGGCCTTGGACCCAGCGCTGTCGAAAGGATTGGTCATCAGCCGATCAACCCATCCACCGGCGACGACGCGCTGGCGTAGCGCTTGCGCGGGATGCGCCCGGCCAGGAACGCCTCACGGCCGGCTTCGACCGCCTTGCGCATCGCGCTGGCCATCAGCACCGGGCTGCGCGCGCCGGCAATGGCCGTGTTCATGAGCACGCCATCGCAGCCCAGCTCCATCGCGATCGCCGCATCCGATGCCGTACCGACGCCGGCATCGACGATGATCGGCACCCGGGCGTCTTCGATGATCTGCAGCAGGTTGTACTTGTTCTGGATGCCCAGGCCCGAACCGATCGGCGCGGCCAGCGGCATCACCGCAGCGCAGCCGATCTCTTCCAGGCGCTTGGCCAGGATCGGGTCGTCGGAGGTGTAGACCATGACCTCGAAGCCATCCTTGACCAGCTGTTCGGCGGCCTTGAGGGTCTGCATCACGTCCGGGTACAGGGTCTTCTGGTCGCCCAGCACTTCCAGCTTGGTCAGGTTGTGGCCGTCCAGCAGTTCACGGGCCAGGCGGCACGTGCGCACCGCGTCTTCGGCGGTGTAGCAGCCGGCGGTGTTGGGCAGGATGGTGAAGCGCTCCGGCGGCAGCACGTCCAGCAGGTTCGGCTCGCCGGGGTTCTGCCCGATGTTGGTGCGGCGGATGGCCACGGTGACGATCTGGGCGCCAGCGGCCTCGGTGGCCAGGCGGGTTTCTTCCAGATCCTTGAACTTGCCGGTGCCGGTGAGCAGCCGCGAGCCGTAGGTCTTGCCGGCGATCACCAGCGAATCGGGGGAGACATGAACGTTCATGGCGCGATTATCGCTTATCCGCCTGAAGATGGGGTCGTCACTTCGATGCCGCCGGGAGGCAGGCGCAGGGGCAGCGCCTGCCTCCCGGCGAGCGCGCAGCGCGGGCGTCGTGCCTCAACCCCCACCCAGGGCGTGCACGATCTCCACCACGTCACCTTCGGCAAGGCGATGCTCGCCATGGCGGCTGCGGCTGACGATCTCGCCATTGACCTCGACCGCCACCCGGCGCTGCAGCAGCTGCTCGGCCTCGAGCAGGTCATGGAGGGTTGCCGAAGCGTGCAGGGTGCGGGGTTCGCCGTTGAGCTGGATGTTCATGGCGGCATTGTCGCGTATGGCCCGTCAGGACGGAAACCATCCGTTCCTCCGCACGGCGCCCGCATCGGCGCAGCCTGCGATTGGCGGGCTGCGCGGCAATTCATGCGGCGGCGCAGCGTGAGCAATCGTCGGTGCGGTGAAACCATTCACCGTGCGCCGGCGTACGCACGCCGGATCCTCAATGACGTCCCCACAGGAGTTCTTTACATGCTGCTCAGCAAACGCCCGATCCGCTCCCTGATGGCGGCCGCGATCGCACTGGCCGCGGTTCCGGCCATGGCAGGCGAATCCCCTTACTCGCACGCGGTGTTCTTCGGCGACAGCCTGACCGACGCGGGCTATTTCCGGCCGCTGCTGCCCCCGGCAACACAGCAGGTCACCGGCCAGTTCACCACCAATCCGGGCTGGGTCTGGTCGCAGCAGGTCGCCAACTACTACGGCCTGAACGGAACGCCCAACGGCAACGGCCAGAACGGCGACAACTATGCCGCCGGCGGTGCGCGCGTGTCGGTGGAGGTCACTGGTGCCCTGGGGCCCATTCCGTCGCTGAAGACGCAACTCACCCGCTACCTGGCCGCAAATGGCGGCAAAGCCGATGCCAACGCGCTGTACACCGTCTGGGGCGGCGCCAACGACCTGTTCGCGGCCGCTGCGGCGCCGGCACAGGCGCAGGCCATCATCGGCGCGGCCGTCACCGACCAGATCGCCCTGGTCGGCGCGCTGAAGCAGGCGGGCGCCCAGTACGTGCTGGTGCCGAACCTGCCCAACGTCGGCCTGACGCCGTCCTTCCGTGGCCCCAATGCCGCCGCCGCCACCGCGCTGTCGGCCGGCTACAACAACGCCCTGTATGGCGGGCTGAAGCAGGCGGGCATCGAATTCATCCCGTTGGATACCTTCACGGTGCTCAGTGAAGTGGCCGCCAATCCGGCCATGTACGGTTTCACCAACGTCACCAGTACGGCCTGCACCATCGACCCGGCCAATTCGACGCAGAGCATCATCGGCTGCAACCCGACGTCCTACGTCAGCCCGGATGCCGCGAAGACCTACCTGTTCGCCGACGGCGTGCATCCGACCACGGCAGGCCATGCACTGCTGGGCCAGTACGCGGTATCCGTGCTGGAAGGCCCGCGCCTGCAGCAGGTGCTCAGCCATTCGGCGCAGACCATCGGCCGTTCGCGCGCCGACCAGGTCGGCATGCATCTGGGCGGTCGTCCGGCTGACGGCCTGTCATGGTGGGGCGGTGTGCGCGGCGACATGCAGCGTTATGACCACGCCGATCTCTACGACGGCCTGGCGCCGGCCGGCCTGTTCGGTGTCGACTGGTCGCGTGACGGCATGGTCTTTGGCGGCTTCGGTGGCTATGGACGCATGGATGCCGATTTCGGCAACAGCCGCGGCGATTTCACCCAGTCCGACACCACGCTGGGCCTGTTCGCTGGCTGGTACGGCGAGCGTGCCTGGGTCAACGGGCAGGTCAGCTACAGCTGGCTCGACTACGACGTGACCCGCAAGGTGCAGCTGGGTCCGGCCACCCGTGAGCATGGCGGTTCGGCAGATGGCAGCAATCTCACCGCCGCCATCAATGCGGGGTACGAGTTCGGCACCGAGGGCGGCTTCCGCCACGGTCCGGTGGCTGCCGTGATCTGGCAGAAGGTGAAGATCGACGGCTATACCGAGAGCGCCGACGCCGGCACGCTGGCCACTGCGCTGGGTTACAACAACCAGGAGCTGGACTCCACTGTCGGTCGCATCGGCTGGCAGGCGCGCTTCGATGGCGGCACCTTCAAGCCCTACGTGCAGGCCACCTACGACCACGAGTTCGAAGACACCAAGCAGGCCAGCGCCTGGCTGCAGTCCCTGCCGGAGCTGGGCAGCTACCGCGTGCCGGGCCTGAAGTTCGACAAGGACTACGCCACCGTGGTGCTGGGCGCCCGCACGGAGCTGTTCGGGCTGCAGAGCAACATCGGCCTGAGCACCTCCACCGCGCAGAAGCGTGCACGTGACGCGACGCTGTTTGCCAGCTTCAGCGGCAGTTTCTGACGAACGCACCTTCCCAGGCCCCGCAAGGGCCTGGGAAGGCTGCATGGCAGCGTCGGGCCATGCCCGGCGCATGCGGTGGCCACCATTGCGCAACACCGGCCCGACCGCATAGACTTTCACCACGCGACGCGGGCGTAGCTCAATGGTAGAGCTGTAGCTTCCCAAGCGTGCGACACGAGCCGTGCCGCACGTTCAACCGACCAGGCGGTTTCCTGGCCACAGCTGTACAGATCTCGGTCTGACAGCAAAACGTCCCCCAGCAACACGGTGGACGATACGTTGAACGGTAGGAGTACATCCCTACTGGCACGGCGAAGGCTGTGCATGCAATTGTTGGTCGTCCACCCTGCCAAGGGTTGTCGAACCAACCCGGTGTTCAGCCACCGGTAGCCAAGGAGTGGTGCGGGAGAAGTAATTCTCCGGTGCTAAGCTCTCCGTTAATGTAGCCATCCTCACGGATACGATTCTCCCGTGAGGGAGGACTCGTGACCTCGGTAGTCGTAACCGAGTAGGCGCTAGGCTGAGTATCAAGGATCAGTACAAACGAATCGCCATATAAACGTCGTCAAGCTAGACGGGCCAACTGCGACTGGGCCCTACCCAAAACGGGACGAGGTCGGATGTTTCTCTGCTTGGTAGAGACACGCTGACAATTGCACCTCCGGCGAAAAGGCGAGATCCTAGGTACTCTGTTGCATGTACGGAACGTGGTAAGCCCAACTGGTTGTCGCCTCGGCGACTAGGTTCTCCGCAAGGAGAAACGATGACCAAGTGGGTATAGGATGGTGGAGTAAGCGAATGCCTCTCTGTAATCGAGGGGATAGGGGATGAAAAGATCGCCCCAACCCGAAAGGGTGCTGACTTCCACCGGGTGGTCTGTCGCTAGACAGGCTTCGCAAACTCACACCCAACGGGGAACGACTCCCCTTTGGGGCGTCTATCCCCTGACGGGCTCTGGGCGGGTGTAGCTCAATGGTAGAGCTGTTGCTTCCCAAGCAACTGACGAGGGTTCGATTCCCTTCACCCGCTCCACTCCAGGAGGTAGATATGGACGCCATCATCGATGGTGATGTCGCCTCCTCACACCTCAGCAACTGGCACTCCATCAACTGGAAAGCCACAAGCTGCGCTGTGTCGAGGATGCAGGCAAGAATAGCGAAGGCAGCTAAGGATAAGCAGTGGCGTAGGGTCACACGCCTACAGAAACTACTTGTCCGCTCAACTGCAGCCAAAGCAACGGCTGTACGTCGAGTCACGGAGAACCAAGGCCGTCGTACCCCGGGTGTAGACCGTGCAACGTGGTCGACACCTGCGGCAAAGTGGAATGCCATCAACTCCCTGCAACGCAAGGGATACAAGGCAAAACCGCTTCGCCGAATCCACATCCCCAAGGCCCGAGGTGGCACCCGCCCTCTCGGTATACCGACGATGAAAGATCGAGCAATGCAGGCGCTGTATCTGTTTGCGCTCGACCCCGTCGCCGAAGCATATGGGGACATTCACTCATACGGGTTCCGTAATTTCAGGTCGACAGCTGACGCTGCCGCCCACCTGAAGACCTGTCTGAGCACGAAGACCAGCTCACGCTGGGTGATGGAAGGGGATATCAAAGGCTGCTTCGACAACATCAGTCACGACTGGCTGATGAAACACGTACCAATTGACCGGCATGTGCTGTCGCAGTGGCTGAAAGCAGGCTTCATGGAAGACCGTAAGTTGTTTCCGACGGACGCGGGTACACCACAGGGCGGAATCATTTCCCCCGTGCTCGCAAACATTGTCCTTGACGGATTGGGCCGGCTCATCGATGCGCTCCCACGCCGCAACAAGTGCAACTTCGTCCGCTACGCAGACGACTTTGTCATCACAGGAGCCTCTGCGGAGATCCTGGAACGCAAGGTCAAGCCGATCGTCGTCAAGTTCCTCGCAGAAAGAGGGCTCACGCTCTCCGAAAGCAAGACGAAGATCACACACATGGACGAAGGCTTCGACTTCTTGGGATGGAACTTCCGGAAATTTGGAAATCTCCTCCTTAGAAGGCCGTCGAAACAAAACACCAACGCCTTCATGGCTAAGATCCGCAGCCAGCTCCGGCTACTGCGGGGATCCACCCAAGACGACGTACTGCACGTCCTTAACCCGATCATTCGGGGGTGGGGCATGTATCACCAAGTCGTGAACGCTTCAGAACCGTTCGCAAGATTGGATCACCTTATCCACCACGCGGTCTGGTGTTGGGCCAAACGCCGTCACCCCACCAAAGGTCTCCGCTGGATCAAACGTCGGTACTTCCGGCGCGACAAGTCCCGCGACTGGATCTTCGGTGTTGGTAAACACACTCTGATGCGCCTGTCGTCCCTCAAGGTCGGCGAGTACATCAAGGTGCGGTCTGACGTTAGCCCCTACGACCCCAAAGACGAGAGCTACTTTAATCAGCGGTTGCAGTACCGCATGAAGCGCTCGCTGACCGGGAAAAGGAAACTGCTATGGCTTTGGACAAAGCAAGAGGCCAAGTGCGCCTGCTGTGGGCGGAAACTGACCAGCACCAGCTGGCACATCCACCACAAGGTTTTCAGGGTGTACGGGGGGTCTGACCGCCTCTCCAACCTTGTTTTGCTCCACACCACCTGTCACGAGCAGCTTCACGCCCGTGCCAGGCTACGGCTGTCGCCCCCTCCCATAGAAGAAGGGGGTTCGTGACTGCTTGAGCCGTGTGAAGGGTAACTTTCACGCACGGTTCTGAGGGGGGAGGGTGGCCGCGAGGCCACCTTCCCACCCGACTACTGACGTGGGTTCGATTCCCATCGCCCGCTCCATCTTCCGCAACGATGCGTGTGTTTTCCGGATCGGCCGCGAACCTGGATGTTTCCCCTTTTGCATCTTTCTGTGCCTGCCGGCTCTGTGAGTCGGTGAAGCGTGGGCGCTTCCGGTGCTTGCCGATGGTCTGGCGGGGCGATAAGCCGGTAAAGTGCGGCAACATTCAAGCCAGTGGAAGGGGGGGAGGATGCGGAATCGGATTCTTGCGGTTGCGTTGATGGGTATTGCGGCGGCGTGCACGCCGACCGAAGAAGATGCAAGAAAGCAGAAGGTCGAGGCTGATCGGGCCATAGCGGAGGCGGGGGTCCGTCGGGCGCTGAAGGATCCTGACTCGGCAAAGATCGTCATCCGTCAGGCGTTTGCGATGTTCGACGGTACGATTGTCTGCGGGATGGTCAACGCGAAGAACAGCTTCGGCGGCTACACGGGCGACCGCGCGTTCATGATCAACGTCAATGCGGATGGCAGTACCGGTGCGCCCTCCGTTGCGCAGGACGACGTCAGCAGCGCGGTATCCGTGGAAATGTGCGATTTCCAGCGGGACTATGCCGCACAGCCTGGCCACGTCGGCAAGGCGGTCACGCCGGAGCAGTCCAGAGAGCTTTTGGCGGCCTACACCAAGAGGGTGCGGGAGGTCGTTGCACGGATCAATACGGGCCGATAAAACGCGGCAGCCGCAGCCCGACGGCATCGGTGTCGGGCTGTTGCTGGCTGGGCCGTGGCGCCCTGTCCCGGCAACCGCGCGGCATCATCCGCCCGCCACACGGCCGCGCTATGCTGCGCGCCTGCCGACCGATCCCGCCGCGATGAAGCTCGCCATCCTGTCCCGCAACAGCTCCCTGTATTCCACCCGCCGGCTGGTCGAGGCGGGGCGTGCGCGCGGCCACACGGTGCGCATCCTCGATCCGCTGCGCTGCTACATGCGCATCGCTGCCGACGGATTCTCGATGCACTACAAAGGGCGGCCGATGACCGGTGTGGACATGGTCATTCCGCGCATCGGTGCGTCGATCACGCGATATGGCACTGCGGTCCTGCGCCAGTTCGAGCTGATGGGCGCGCGTACGCCCAATCCGTCCGACGCGATCCTGCGCTCGCGCGACAAGCTGCGCGCGCATCAGCTGCTGGCGGCCAAAGGCATCGACATGCCGGTCACGGTGTTCGGCGACAACCCCGATGACACCGTCGATCTGCTGTCGATGCTGGGGCCGCCGCCGCATGTGGTGAAGCTCAACGAGGGAACGCAGGGGCGCGGCGTGATCCTGACCGAAAAGGCCAGTGCCTCGCGCGGGATCGTCGAGGCGCTGCGTGGCCTGTATGCCAACTTCCTCATGCAGGAGTTCATCGGAGAAGCCAAGGGGGCCGATCTGCGCTGTTTCGTGGTCGGCGACCAGGTGGTGGCCTCGATGCAGCGGCAGGCACCCGAAGGCGACTTCCGCTCCAACCTGCACGCCGGCGGCACCGCCGTGGCGGCCAAGGCCAGCCGCGCCGAACAGCAGGTCGCGGTGCGCTCGGCCAAGGCACTGGGGTTGGCGGTCTGCGGCGTCGACCTGATCCGCTCGCAGCGGGGCCCGCTGGTGCTGGAGGTCAACTCGACCCCGGGCCTGGAAGGCATCGAGGCAGCCTGCGGGGTGGACGTGGCCATGCGCATCATCGAGCACGTCGAGAAGCTGAAAAAATCCTGATTTTTCAGTAAGTTGATATTCTCTTTGGGCGGCGAGACGCTGCTTTAACATGCCTTTAATCGGTGCGGGGGTAGGCTTCAGCGAACCGCAGCTCTGCCTCTCAGCAGGATCGGTATCGGGATACGACTTCAGGCCCAGGCGGGTGCACCGCCTGGGCCTTTTTTTATGCGCGTCCGTAGGCCAAGCGCCACTTGTGGCGACCCAGGGGCGCTCGTAGAGTTGGGCCTTCGTTCCGATGGACCGGGAGGTGGGCGATGTACCGCATCACGATGATCGCGTTGTTGCTGTGCGTGTCGGGCGCTGCTGTCGCCAAGACAGAGAAGAGCGCCCTGCAGATGGATCGCCAGGCTCCGGTTGCCGGCCAGGTCGAACAGGTCGAGAAGGCGCTGCAGGCGCCGGAGTACGCCGAACTGAGCGCCGATGACCGCAGCCAGATCCAGCAGGCGCTGGCCCGCATCACCCAGCGCATGGGGGACCGGCAGCGGGTCGATGAGCTGCCGCCGCAGGTACAGGCGCAGGTGTTCAACGACCAGGAGCGGGTCAACCAGCTGCTCGCCCGCGCGCACGACGACAGCCGCCAGGTCTGTACCTACCAGCGCACCACCGGCAGCAACATGCCCAAGGGCCGTTGCCTCACTGTCGCCGAACGTCGCCGCATCGAAGAAAAGGGCAAGGCGCTGATCAATGACCAGCGCACGTTCAACAATCTCAACCCTGCCAGCAACCGGTAGGCCGTCCGCCGCCCCCACGCGTGGCACTTGCTGGCGTGAAGGTGGTGCGAATACAGTCGGCTCTCAACTCAGACAAGGATCCGTTTGCCATGAAGTCCCTCCTTTTGCCTGCGCTCCTGTTCTCCGGATTGGCCCTGGCCGCCACCGCCTCCGCATCCAAGCAGGGCGGCGAGGTCTTTGCCTCCGGCAAGCCGCTGCAGCAGCAGCTCGAGCGCATCGAAGTCGAACTCAACGACGGCGAGACCTACAGCGAGCTGACGATGGCCGACCGCAGCCGGGTCCGCGAAGCGCTGGTGCGCCTGCGCGCTGCCGTGGAGCAGTACCCGAACCGAGATCTGATGCCTGAACGGGTACGAACCGATGTCATCAACGACCAGCAGGTCGTGAACACGGTTTTGACACAGTCACGTGAAGATAGTCGTCTAATATGCCAACGTGAGAAAGCCACGGGTTCGAACCGGCACACGACGCAGTGCATGACTGTCGCCGAGCGCGCCCGGCAGAAGGACAAGGCACAGCGTGATATGGGCCAGGCCCAGCGCGTCGGAAAATTCGTCAACTAGAGGTGACAGTGAGAATCCTGGTAATCGAAGACAACAGCGACATTGCGGCCAATCTGGGCGACTACCTCGAGGACCGGGGCCACACCGTGGACTTCGCCGCCGATGGCGTGACCGGACTGCATCTGGCCGTAGTGCACGAGTTCGACGCGATCGTGCTGGATCTCAACCTGCCGGGAATGGACGGAATCGAGGTCTGCCGCAAGCTTCGCAACGAAGCGCGCAAGCAGACCCCGGTGCTGATGCTGACCGCTCGTGACTCGCTGGACAACAAGCTGGCGGGTTTTGATTCCGGTGCGGACGACTACCTGATCAAGCCGTTCGCGCTGCAGGAAGTGGAAGTGCGTTTGAACGCGCTGTCCCGACGTGGCAAGGGGGTGCAGACCCGCGTGCTGGAAACCGGCGACCTGGAGTACAACCTGGACACGCTGGAAGTGCGCCGCCAGGGCAAGCTGCTGCAGCTCAACCCGACCGCACTGAAAATCCTGCAGGCGCTGATGGAAGCGGCGCCGGCCGTGGTCACCCGCCAGGAACTGGAAACCCGCGTGTGGGGCGAGGAACTGCCCGACTCGGATTCGCTGCGCGTCCATATCCACGGTCTGCGTGCCGTGGTTGACAAGCCGTTCGAAGTGCCGCTGATCCAGACCCGCCATGGCATCGGATACCGCATCGCCACCCCGGAAAGCTGATCCCGTGGCAACCAAGGGGGAGCGCCGGCGCACGCCGTATCGGCGCCGCCTGCGCAGTCGAATCATCGTGTCATTCGTGTTGTTGGGCTTCTGCCTGACAACACTGTTCGCGTTCGCCACCAACTGGGCCCGGATTCGGGTGGAGAACCAGCTGGTCGAGGATGTGATCAACCACAACATTGAAGAGTACGCCCGTCGCTTCTACGAGCACCCCGGACGCAATCCGGCCGTGCCGGTACAGCAGATCCGCGCGTATGCCTATTCGGCGGACAAGTTCGACAAGGCGCGTGAGTCCTGGCCGCAATGGGCTGACCTGCAGACCGGCAACTACAACCTCAGCGGGACCGACGAACAGGGGCAGCCGTACGCCTACAAGCTTGCCGTGCGCAAGGCCGACGATGCGTGGTTCTTCCTGGCCTATGACATGACCGACAGCATGCGCGGCAGCAAGCAGCTCAACCGCGCCCTGGTACTGTCGGTGCTGGTGTTCAGCCTGCTGTCGCTGGTGCTGGGCTGGTGGTCGGCCTCGAAGGTGATGAAGCCGGTATCGGACCTGGCGGCCCGCCTGCGCGCCTACCGGGGCGGCACCAGCGAGCCTGAGCCGCTGGCGCCGCGCTTCCCCGACGACGAAGTGGGCCAGCTGGCCCAGGCGCTGGACGACTACTCCTCGCGATTGACCGAAGTGGTGCAGCGCGACCGTGAGTTCAATGCGGACGTCAGCCACGAACTGCGCACGCCGCTGGCGGTGATCCGCGGCGCCACCGAGCTGCTGCTGACCCGTCCCGGCCTGGATGAAAAGGTGCTGCAGCGCCTGCAGCGCATCCAGCGTGCCGAGCAGCAGTGCAGTGATCTGATCGGCGCTTTGCTGCTGCTGTCGCGGAACGAGCGGGGGCAGGGCACCAGCAATGTTGCCCGTGTGGCCGAGCAGCTGCTGGACGCGCACCGCGCGCAGCTGGGTGGCAAGCCGCTGGAACTGGCACTGGAGGGCGAGCGCAACCTGGTGATCGACGCGCCCGAGGCCGCGCTTTCGGTGGCGCTGGGCAACCTCATCGGCAACGCGGTGAAGTACTCGCAGGATGGCGAAGTGCGCGTGCACGTAGGGGCCAACTCGGTCTCGGTCACCGACAGTGGTCCGGGCCTGAGCGAGGAAGATGCGGCCAAGCTGTTCCAGCGCGGTTACCGCGGTACGCACGCGGGCCATTCGCAGGGCGGCGGCATCGGCCTGTCGATCGTCAGCCGCCTCTGCGACCTGTACGGCTGGCAGGTCAGCGTGCGCCCCGGGGGCGAGCGCGGCGTGATCGCAACGCTGACGTTCTCGCCCAGGCCGCTGTAGCAGATCCTTTGCCTGCCGAGCAGGGCCCGGCCCTACAGGGACGCCTCTTCCAGGGCGTCGCTGTCGCTAACGGCATGAACGTATCTGTTCTGCACGGCCAGACACCCGGCGCGCGCACGCTCTGCCGCGTCCGCTGCGTGTCCGATCTCACGGTTCCGGGTAGTCATAGGGCAGTTGACGCTTTTACCTCCTGATTGCCGGACGTGCAGATGGCCAAGATGCCAGTCCGCGCACTTTGCCGGCTGCCAGGAGCATCGCCATGTCGCATCGCATCCGTTACCCCAACCTGCATCAACTGGTCGGTGATTCGATCAGCCAGTTGTCTCCGGACGTCGCCCAGCGCGTCGAGGACGTACTGTCCCGCTGCGACGGCCAGATGCCGGCCCAGCAGACGCCAGTCGACGCCGGCGGCGTCAGCGCCGACGCAGCGCAGCCTGCCGATCTCAGGCGCGCCGTCGAAGGTCTCGGCACCCTGACCCGGGTGATGTACGCCGCGCACATCGCGCGCACGCGGGGGGGCCAGCAGAACGTGCTGCCACCGGGCGCGATGGAAGGCCTGATTCTGGCCGCGCGGGAACTGACGTGTCACGTGCAGCAGCAGCTGCAGGCCGAGAGAATCAGGGGGACAGCCACATTGCAGTGATGGCCGGGGACACTGCCACGACGATTCTGCAACGCCGGGCACGTGCCCGGCGGGTCAGCTCCCGGCCAGCGCCAGATAGCGCTGGTGCAGCGCCTCCACCTGCGCCTGCAGGTCGTCCGGCTGCCCATCGTTGACTACCACGTCATCGGCCAGTGCCCGGCGCTGCGCGCGGCTGGCCTGGGCGGCGATCATCTGGTCGGCCAGGGCGGCGTCGATGCCATCGCGCTGCATCAGCCGGGCGTGCTGTACGGCTTCGGGTGCATCCACCAGCAGTATCCGGTCCAGCCATGGATAGGCGTGGCGGCCGCCCACCTCGGTCAGCAGCGGAATCGCAGCAATGGCGTACGGGCTCGGCGCCTGCGTGCACTGCTGCTGCATCAACAGGCGGATGGCGGGGTGGGTGATGGCTTCCAGTGCCGTCCGTTCGGCCGGGTCAGCGAAGACATGGGTGCGCAGGCGCGCCCGGTCCAGGCTGCCATCTGCCAGCAGCATGTCCGTGCCGAACCGGTCGGCAATGCGGGCCAGCGCCGGGCTGCCGGTGGCCACCACCGCGCGGGCGGCCAGATCGGCGTCGGCCACCACGATGCCCAGCGCTTCGAAGCGCCGCGTCACTTCGCTCTTGCCGGCCGCGATGCCGCCGGTCAGGCCGACCACGTAGCGGCTCACGGCGGCCCCCTCAGCGCAGGCCGCTCAGGGCCAGGTAGCGCTCCACCAGCGGTTCGCCCCACATGAAGAACAACCAGCCGGCGATGGCCAGGTACGGGCCGAACGGAATCGGCGTGGCGCGATCGCGTCCCCGGCTGTAGAGCCAGATCGAACCGACGATGGCGCCGATCACCGAGGACAGCAGGATGATCGGCAGGATGCCCTTCAGGCCGCACCAGGCGCCGAGCGCCGCCAGCAGCTTGAAGTCACCATGGCCCATGCCCTCCTTGCCGGTCAGCTGCTTGAACAGCCACCAGACCGTCCACAGCGACAGATAGCCCACGGCCGCGCCGACCAGGGCCGGCTTGGCGGGCATGTACAGATTGTCGATGCTGCCGATCAGGCCCAGCCACATCAGGGGCAGGGTCAGCTGGTCGGGCAGCAGCTGGGTGCGCAGGTCGATGCCGGACAGCGCGATCAGGAAACAGGTCAGCACGATGGCGCCGAAGCCCTGCCAGCCGAAGCCGAACTGCCACACGCAGGCCAGCACCAGCAGGGCGGTCATCGCTTCCACCAGCGGGTACTGCAGCGAGATCGGCGCCTTGCAGTGGCGGCATTTGCCCCCCTGGATCAGCCAGCTGAACAGCGGGATGTTCTCGTACCAGGACAGCTTGTGCTTGCAGTGCGGGCAGTGCGACGGCTCGACCACGATGCCCGGCGGCGGCGGCTCGTAGAAGTCCGGTTCCTCCAGCACTTCGCGCGCATCGCGCTTCCACTGCCATTCCAGCCGCTTGGGCAGGCGCAGGATGACAACATTGAGGAAACTGCCCAGCAGCAGTCCCAGTCCGGCCGCGGCGGGGTAGCCGAGGCCGGGGTGCTGGTCGAGAAAAGCCATGTATTTTTATCCGACGACGGCGCCCAGTTTGAAGATCGGCAGGTACATCGCAATGACCAGGCCGCCGACAATGGTACCAATGAACACCATGATCATCGGTTCCAGCAGGCTGCTCAAGGCATCCACGGCGTTGTTGACCTCCTGCTCGTAGTATTCGGCGACCTTGAACAGCATGGTGTCAAGGGCGCCGGCCTCCTCGCCGATGCCGGTCATCTGGATCACCATGTGCGGGAACAGGTTCAGCTGCTTCATCGCCATGTTGACCGGATAGCCGACCGAAACGTCGTCGCGCATGCGCAGCACCGCCTCGCCGTAGACCTTGTTGCCGGTGGCGCCGGCGACGATGCCCAGGGCCTCCACCAGCGGCACGCCGGCCTTGAAGGTCACCGCTGTGGTGCGGGAGAAGCGGGCGATCGCACTGTTGTGCATGATCTGGCCGATGACCGGCACCTTCAGGATCAGCCGGTCGACGGTGTGCTGCATCTTCTCCGATCGCCGGTAGGTCATGGCGATCGCCACCACCGCGCCGATGGCGACGATGGCGATCAGCCACCACCACGACACCATGAACCGTGACAGGTTCACCACCATCTGGGTGAATGCCGGCAGGTCGGCACCGAAGCTCTGGAAGACTTCCTCGAACTGCGGGACCACCCAGACCAGCAGGATCGTGCTGACCAGGAACGCCACCACCAGCACCATGGCCGGGTAGAACAGCGCCTTCTTGATCTTGCCCTTCAGCGCCTCCAGGTTTTCCTTGTAGGAGGCGATGGTGTCCAGCACGGTCTCCAGCACACCGGCGCTTTCGCCGGCCCGTACCAGGTTGCGGTAGAGCTCATCGAACTGCACCGGATGCTTGCTGATGGCCTCGTGCAGCGACGAGCCGCCCTCGATGTCGGTGCGGATCGTGTCCACCATCTTCTTCATGCGCGGGTTCTTGTGCCCGCTGCCGATGATCTCCAGCGCCGACACGATCGGCACGCCGGACTTCATCATGGTGGCCATCTGCCGGCTGAAGAACGCGATGTCCTTCGGAGAGACCGGCTTGCCGGCCGCACCGAACAGCGGCTTCGGCTTGGGTTTGACCTGGCCCGGGCTGATGCCCTGCCTGCGCAGTTCGGCGCGCAGCAGGTTGGCGTTTTTCGCCAGCTGCTCGCCCTTCATCTTTATGCCCCGCTTGTCGGTCCCCTCCCAGACAAACGGCTGCAGCTCCATCGTGGCGCGGGCCACGGGCTCCTTCTTGATCGCACTGCGACTCACAGACATGTTGGCTCCCCAGGCCCGCCATCCCCAGGCGGGCATCCTGAGCGGCGATGGTAGCTGGTTCAGACCCGTCCGGGGAGCCTGCCGACGTGACGACGTGCAGGGTTTTCGACGCGTCGAGGCGAAAGGTGACGCGCTGCGTCACATTGCCGCGTCCATCGCAGATTCGGAGCAGGGGGGTTCCCATCCGCGAAATAGCTGCCATCATTGGCGCGGGGAAATCGGGGGAGGCGTGGCCATGGGAGATTGGCACGCAACCTGCGTTGATCCACCCGCGGGGACGGGCAGCCTGCTCATCCGGTCATCTGGCCGGCCGGTTGCCGCACCCGGAAAATCAACCACCACTACTTGGGGACGTACCACCATGAAGAACCAGAAGGGCTTCACCCTGATCGAACTGATGATCGTCGTTGCGATCATCGCCATCCTGGCCGCCATCGCGCTGCCGGCTTACTCGAACTACACCAAGAAGGCCAAGGTCTCGGAAGTGATCCTTGCGGCTTCTTCGCTGCGTACCGACGTGTCGGAATACGTGGCCAGCAACAATGCCCTGCCGCCGGCCACCTGGGAGCCGGATTTCCAGCAGACCCAGTATGTGGACAAGCTGGAATGGGATGCGACCACCAAGACCATCACCGCGACCGCGCGTAACATTGCTGACGACATCAATGGCGATACCATCACGCTGAAGGCCGACGACAGCAACGTGGAGAACGGCGTCATCCCGAAGTGGACCTGTGAAGGTTCCATCGCTTCGAAGTACCGCCCGGGTTCGTGCCAGGGTGAGGCCGCAGCCGCCGAGTAATTGGCGTTCGCTGCTCGCATACGGAAACGGGGAGCCCAGGCTCCCCGTTTTCGTTTCAGCGCTGCGGGTTGACCGGATCCTACCTGGCCACACGCTTGCATTGAGTCCGCGAAGTTTGTTCTTCTGTTGAAATCGACCGTGCGACTGGGGAGTTCGCAATGCGCCGTCCTTCATTCAGCCATGGCCCATGGCTGCTTCTGATCTTCGTGCTCTCCGGCTTCGCCGGGCTGATCTACCAGTCCATCTGGACGCAGTACCTGGGGCTGTTCCTGGGGCATTCCTCGCACGCGCAATCGCTGGTGCTGATCCTGTTCATGGGCGGCATGGCGCTGGGGGCGTGGCTGGTCAGCCGCCGCAGCGCGCTGCTGCGCAGGCCGCTGCTGGCCTACGCGGTCATCGAGCTGGTGATCGGGGTGCTGGGTATCAGTTTCGACGGGCTGTTCCAGGGCGTGACCGGCTGGGCGTACACCCACCTCATGCCGGGCATGGAGGGCACCTCGTCCACGGCGCTGCGCTGGGCGCTGGCCACGGCCCTGGTGCTGCCGCAATGCATCCTGCTGGGCGCGACCTTCCCGCTGATGAGTGCGGGTTACATGCGCCTGCAGCCGGGGTCGCAGGGTGAGGTGCTGGCCGGGCTCTATTTCTCCAACAGCCTGGGCGCGGCCGCCGGCGCCCTGGTGGCGACCTACGCGCTGCTGCCGGCGGTAGGACTGCCGGGCACCGTCCTCAGTGCCGGCCTGCTCAACATCGTGGTGGCCATCCTGGTCTATCCACTGGCCCGCGACGGCAGCGCGCCTGCGGTAGTGGCCTCCGCCGCGCCGGCTGCCGGCGGCGTACGACCGGAGACTGCAGTGCCGGTGCGGCTGGTGCTGCTGGTCGCAGCGGCGACCGGCGCGTCATCCTTCGTCTACGAAATCACCTGGGTGCGCATGCTGTCGCTCGCACTCGGCACCACGCTGCATTCGTTCGAGCTGATGCTGGCGGCGTTCATCCTCGGCATCGCCTTCGGCGGCCTGTGGCTGCGCCGCCGCGCCGACCGGATGCCGTCGCCCCTGCGCGTGGCAGGCTGGGTGCAGGTGTGGATGGGGCTGGCGGCGCTGGCCTCGATGTTCGTCTATGCGCAGGCCTTCGATTGGGTCGGCTGGCTGATGCGGGTCATCGTGCGCAGCGCGGATGGTTACGTGCTGTACAACCTGGCCAGTGCCGCCATTGCCGGCCTGGTGATGTTCCCGGCGGCGTTCTTCGCCGGCATGACGCTGCCGCTGCTGACCCTGGCGCTGCTGCGCGCCGGGCAGGGCGAGCGCGGGATCGGCCAGGCCTATGCGTTCAATACGCTCGGCGCGATCGTCGGTGTGCTGGCGGCCATCCATCTGCTGATGCCGCTGCTGGGGCTGAAGTACGCGCTGCTGGTCGCGGCGGTGGTCGACATCGTGCTGGGCCTGGTGCTGCTGCAGCGCCTTCGGCTTGCGGCTCCGGGCCGTCTGCGCTCGCCACTGTGGCAGGCTGGCGCGCTGGGTGTCGCTGGCGTAGTGGCGGCCGTCTTGCTGGTCCGCTTCGATCCGCTGGTGCTGAATTCGTCGGTGTACCGCCATGGCACGGCCCGTCTGGCGGATACCGCCACGATGCTGTTCTCGCGCGATGGGCAGACGGCCACCGTGGCGGTCTATGAAAGCACCCAGCCGATCGGCCGCATGCGTGCCATCGCCACCAACGGCAAAGTGGATGCAGGCATGGCCGTGTCGATGGCACAGGCACCCACCAGCGACGAATCGACCATGATCCTGCTGGCGGCTCTGCCGTTGGCGCTGCGCGATGATTACCAGCGCGTCGGTGTGATCGGTTTCGGATCCGGGCTCAGCACGCACACGCTGTTGGGCGACCAGCGCGTCGGGCGCGTGGAAACGGTGGAGATCGAGCCGGCCATGGTGGAGGGCGCGCGTCTGTTCGGCGAGCGTGTCGAGCGCGCCTTCAACGATCCGCGCTCGCACGTGGTGATCGACGATGCGAAGTCCTATTTCGCCGCCAGTCCGCGCAAGTACGATCTGATCATTTCCGAGCCGTCCAATCCCTGGGTGGGTGGAACGGCGGCGCTGTTCAGCGACGAGTTCTATGCGTTCGTGCCACAGCAGCTCAACGAAGGTGGCGTGTTCGTGCAGTGGCTGCAGCTGTATGAGATCACCCCCGAACTGGTCAGCTCGGTACTGGCGGGGCTGCTGGAACAGTTCTCCGATGTGCGCGCTTACCTGGCCAATCGTGGCGACCTGATCCTGGTGGCGACGCCGAAGGGCACGTTGCCGCCGATGAAGGGCAGCCTGTTCCAGCAGCCGCAGCTGCGCGGGGAACTGGCGCGGATCGGCGTGCATTCCGTGGCCGATCTGGAGAACGCCCTGTCCATGGATGACGCAGCGCTGCGCGCCTTCGTTCCTCTGTATCCGGCCGCGCGCAATTCCGATTACTTCCCGACCTTGAAGTTGAATGCCCCGGTAGCACGTTTCCAGGGGGCGTTCACCCGTGATTTCCAGCAGGTGATGACGGCCCCCTGGCGGATCGTCAGTGCGCCGCCAACGGGGCAGGTGACGGGTGCTGCGGCGGGTCTGCCGCAACCGGCGTCCAGCCGGGATGACAAACGTCCGACCGCACGGGCCGTGGCAGCTTTCCTGCAGGGCGAGGTGCCCACGGATGCGGCGGATGCCGATTGGATGAGTGCGCAGGCGCTGCGTGGGCTGGCAGCGCGCTGCGAACTGGACGGATCTCCGATGGAAACCACCCGGCTGCTGTTCGTGCTGGCCGGAGAAACGATCCCGTTCCTGCCGGCAGCGCAGCGGGCGGCCCTCTGGGCGCAGCGCGACTGGATGGACTGCACCCCGGCAGATCCCGTCGTGTCCGCCAGCCTTGCCCTGGTTGCCGCCGCGGCCACCGACGACCACCACGCTGTACTCACGGAAGGCCGGCGATTGTTGGGCAGCGAGCATGCGCCGACGCTGCTGGCCGACCCGGCCACCGGCTATTATCTGTTCGGTGCAATGCAGCACGCTGCGCGGCAGCTGGGGGATACCACGGCGTCGCGGCAACTGACGGACCAGTACTGGAAGGCGCTCGCGCCCGATGCGCGAGGAAACGGACCGCTGCGTTTGCTGAGCTACCTGGCCGCTATGGGCCGGCAACCCGTTTCTGAAACTGAATTCCGGCCGTCAGGGCACGAGTAACGAGGAATCCCATGAGCGTTGTTTCATCCCCCAACCTTGTCGGCATCACCGGGCTGGCGCGCCGCCTGGTCCAGGATGGTGCGCTGGACGAGGCCACCGCCCGCGACGCCATGACCCGGGCCGCCGCCGCGCGGCAGCCGCTGCCGCAGTGGTTCGCGCAGAACAAGGTGGTGGGGGCAGCACAGCTGGCCGCGGCCAATGCGGTCGAGTTCGGCATGCCGCTGTTCGACGTCTCGACCTTCGATGCCAGCCAGAACGCGATGAGCCTGGTCAGCGAGGAACTGCTGCGCAAGCACAACGTACTGCCGCTGTTCAAGCGTGGCGGCAAGCTGTTCGTCGGCACCAGCAACCCGACCCACGCACTGGACGAGATCAAGTTCCACACCAACCTGGTGGTGGAGCCGATCCTGGTCGACGAGGACCAGATCCGCCGCACTCTGGAACAGTGGCACGCCAGCCACGACACGCTGGGTGACGCGCTGGGCGGTGACGATGAGGGGATGGCCAACCTCGACGTGGGCCTGGGCGATGAGGATGGCGCGGGCGGCGACTCCGGCATCGATGCCAAGGGCGACGACACCCCGGTGGTGAAGTTCGTCAACAAGGTGCTGGTCGATGCGATCCGCAAGGGCGCGTCGGACATCCATTTCGAGCCGTACGAAGACGATTACCGCGTGCGCCTGCGCATCGATGGGCTGTTGAAGATGGTCGCGCGCGCGCCGGTGAAGTTGAACCAGCGCATCGCCGCGCGCCTGAAGGTGATGGCGCAGCTGGACATCGCCGAGAAGCGCGTGCCGCAGGATGGCCGCATCAAGCTCAACCTGTCCAAGTCCAAGCAGATCGATTTCCGTGTGAGCACGTTGCCGACGCTGTTCGGCGAAAAGGTCGTGCTGCGTATCCTCGACGGCAGTGCCGCCAAGCTGGGTATCGACAAGCTCGGCTATGAGCCCGACCAGCAGAAGCTGTTCCTGGATGCGATCCACAAGCCATACGGCATGGTGCTGGTGACCGGGCCGACCGGTTCGGGCAAGACGGTGTCGCTGTATACCGCGCTGGGCATTCTCAACGACGAGACGCGCAACATCTCCACGGCGGAAGACCCGGTGGAAATTCGGCTGCCCGGCGTCAACCAGGTGCAGCAGAACAACAAGCGCGGCATGACGTTCGCCGCTGCGTTGCGCTCGTTCCTGCGCCAGGATCCGGACATCATCATGGTCGGCGAAATCCGCGACCTGGAGACCGCCGAGATCGCCATCAAGGCCGCGCAGACCGGCCACATGGTGCTGTCCACCCTGCATACCAACGACGCGCCGCAGACCATCGCGCGCCTGATGAACATGGGCATCGCGCCGTACAACATCACCAGCTCGGTGACCCTGGTGATCGCCCAGCGTCTGGCGCGACGGCTGTGCCCGAACTGCAAGCGCCCGGCGCAGCTGCCGGAGCATGCATTGCTGGCCGAGGGCTTCACCCAGGCCCAGCTGGATGATGGCATCCAGCTGCATGAGGCGGTGGGCTGTGATGAATGCACCGAGGGTTACAAGGGCCGTACCGGTATCTACCAGGTGATGCCGATGACCGACGAGATCGCCACGATCGTGCTGGCCGGTGGCAATGCGCTGCAGATTGCCGAAGCCGCGCAGGCGATCGGGGTCAATGACCTGCGGCAGTCGGCATTGAGGAAGGTCGCGGCGGGCGTGACCAGCCTGGCCGAGATCAATCGCGTTACCAAGGATTGACGCGGTTGTGCTGGCGGCGTCGGAGCCCTTTCCTGCGGAAAGGGATCCGACCGCTGGGTCTTGCGGCCCTTACTCCATGCCCAGCTTCTTCAGCTTGTAGCGCAGCGCGCGGAAGGTGATGCCCAGCTGCGCGGCGGTACGGGTCTTGTTCCAGCGGTTTTCTTCCAGCGCGCGCTGGATGGCGCTGCGTTCGAGCTGTTCGATGTACGAGGGCAGGGCGGCACTGCCCGGCTGCAGATCGACCACGGCTTCGGCGGCCGTGCCGTTGCCGGGCATGCGGGGGGCGTGTTGCGGCAGGCGCAGATCGTCGACACCGATGCGGTCTTCCTCGGCCAGGGCCAGCGCGCGCTCAAGGATGTTCTCCAGTTCGCGCACGTTGCCGGGGAAGGCGTACTGCGCCAGTGCCTCCAGCGCCGAAGGCGCGAGCAGCGGCGTGGTGCGGCCGTGGCTGCGGGCCAGCCGCGCCAGCACGGCAGCGGCCAGCTCCGGCAGATCCTGGCGGCGTTCGCGCAGCGGCGGCACCTTCAGTTCGATCACATTGATGCGGTAGTACAGGTCGTGGCGGAAGCGGCCGTCCTCGACCAGCTCGGCCAGATCCTTGTGGGTGGCCGACAGGATGCGCACATCGACCGGTTCCTCGCTGGCCGCACCCACCGCGCGCACCGACTTCTCCTGGATCGCGCGCAACAGCTTCACCTGCATCTGCAGCGGCAGCTCGGCGACCTCATCCAGGAACAGGGTGCCACCATGGGCGGCCTGGAACAGGCCGGGCTTGTCGGCGTGGGCGCCGCTGAAGCTGCCCTTGCGGTGGCCGAAGAACTCGCTCTCCATCAGTTCGCCGGGAATCGCGCCGCAGTTGACCGGCACGAACGGCCCGGCAGCACGTGCCCCCTGGGTGTGGATGGTCCGCGCGACCAGTTCCTTGCCGACGCCGGACTCGCCGAGGATGTAGACCGGGGCCTGGCTGCGCGCCACTTTGCCGATGGTGGCACGCAACACGTCCATCGCCGGCGAATTGCCGAGCAGCCGGGCGCCCTGTTCGGCGACGGGGCCCGGTACGGGCCGCTCGCTGTTGTTCAGTTCCAGCGCGTGCTTGACCAGTCCGCGCAGCACGGCGATGTCCACCGGCTTGCTGACGAAGTCGAAGGCGCCCGCCTTCAGGGCTTCCACTGCCAGATCCATGCTGCCGAAGGCGGTGATCATCGCCACCGGTGTGCGCGGGTAGTGCTGGGCGATCTCGCTGACCAGCTCGATGCCGTTGCCATCCGGCAGGCGCATGTCGGTGATGCACAGGTCATAAGGATTGCTGGCCAGCAGCTCGCGCGCTTCGGCGAGGTTGGCTGCAGTACTGATGCGCAGCCCCATGCGGCCGAGCGTCAGCACCAGCAGTTCGCGGATGTCGCGTTCGTCGTCGACGACGAGGGCGCTGCGGGTTTCGTTCATGGGCGGAAAAGATAAACGAGGGGGCTGAAAGCGACAAATGTTTGACGCACAGAATCAGGATCCATCGGGCAGCAGGGTGTGCGGACCTGGCAGGACCAAGCGGAAACACGAGCCGCCGGCCGGCACCGGGATGTAATCCAGCCGTGCCTGGTTGGCCCTGCACAATTCGCGGGCAATGTACAAGCCCAGGCCGGTGCCGTGCTCGGAGGTGGTGAAGAACGGCCGGAACAGCTGCGCCGCCACGCTTTCGGGAATGCCGGGGCCACGGTCCATCACGTCGATCACCGCGCTGCGTTCGTGCCGGGCTACACGCAGCCGCACGCGGGCCGGCTGCTGGCCGATGCGGCCGTACTTCAGGGCGTTATGGACCAGCACGGTCAGCACCTGGTAGAGGTGGCGGGTGTCGACCTGCGCCGGCACCGAGGTGTCGCTGACGATCGGTTCGATGCTGTCGGTTTCCAGCGTCTGGCCCTGCTTGTACTCCAGCACGAAGCGGCGCACGAAGGCGACCAGATCCACGTTCTCCGGCGTGGCACGTTCGCGCCGGGCCAGGCCCAGCACGCTCTCGACGATGCCGTTGGTGCGCTGGCACTGCTGGCGGATGATCTGCAGCAGGCGGCGGTCGCTTTCGTTGAAGCCGGTACCTTCTTCCAGCAGCTGCACGGCATAGTTGATCGCCGCCAGCGGATTGCGGATCTCATGGGCCAGGCTGGCCGAGAAGCGGCCCATCGCCGACAGGGTGAGCGACTCGGCGCGCCGCGACACCACGCTGGAATCATCCAGGAAGACCAGGGCCAGTTCGCTGCCGGCCAGCAGGCGCGCGAAGCGCGGTTGCACTTCGGGTTGGTCCGGATTGAGCTGCAGCGGCAGTTCGTCCTGGGTCCAGCCGTTGCGCCAGCGCTGCAGGCGACGGGCCAGCTCGGGTGCGACGCTGGCCAGATCGAGGCGGCCGGTTCCGCCCGCACCGTCGCTGTCGCCGAGCAGCATCGAGGCAGCCTCGTTGGCCAGCGTGATGCGGCTGTCGGCATCCACCACCAGCACGCCGGTGCGCATGCGGCGGATGATCAGTTCGTTGATCTGGAACAGATTGGCCACCTCGTCACCGCGCTGGTTGGCCAGCTGCTGGTTGCGGCGGGCGCGGCTGCCGACCTGGTAGCTGATGAAGGCCAGGGCCAGGTAACTGGTCGTGAACATCGCCAGCTCGGCCAGGGTGCGGGTCGGGTCGCCGCCCTCCAGCAGCTTCCACAGGTATTCGCCCACCGTTGCCAGGCTCGCCGCCAGGGCCAGCCCAAGGCCCCAGCTCAGCGGCAGCAGGGTGGCGGCCGCGGCGATGTTGAACAGCAGCGACATCGAGATGCCGGCACTGGCGCCGGGCAGGGCGTGGGCCAGCAGGATGGCGGCGATGATGTCCACCAGCACGCCGGTGACCACGATCGGCCGCAGCCAGCGTTCGTTGCGGCCGATCGCCAGGGCCAGCAGCGACAACGCCAGGTAGGCCGCGCCGACGGTGTAGGCCAGCCGCGGGTGGTGGGCCTCGCCGACCATCATCGACAACGGGCTGTACAGCAGGGCGGCGATGACGGCTGCGATCAGCACCCGGTACAGGGCGAAGAAGTACAGCTCGCGCCGCGGAATCGATTCGATGCGGTCGATCAATGAAGCACTGGGTGACACGCCGGAACTCCCCTTCTGGCTGCCTGGATCTGGGTTGTGCGACGGGCATGCCCGAGCGGACGCAGATGCCCAGTATACGGTCGTGGCGATGCCCGGCCGCGGGTCCGCGTCGCGCAATCGGCCTGTGGCGAGGGCGGCCGGGCGGCTGCCGGCGATCCGCAACTGCCTGAATGACAGCGGAAATCCGCCCGGATCCGGTACTGCGTACAGACTTCTTTGCGCCCCGGCGCCGGCTCGGCCACAATAGTGGGCCCGCCGCGGTCCGTGCCGGTGCCTCCCCCGGAGGCCCTGAGGAATTGCGTGCGGTCGTTCCTATTCCCACGGTGACGCATGAATTTCCACGAATACCAGGCAAAACAACTGCTTGCCGAATACGGCATCCCGGTCCCGGCCGGCAAGGTCGCGGCTACTCCGGACGAGGCGGTTGAAGTCGCCCAGTCGCTGGGCCAGGGCCCCTGGATGGTCAAGGCGCAGATCCACGCTGGCGGCCGCGGCAAGGCTGGCGGCGTCAAGTTCTGCAAGACCGTCGATGACGTGAAGGCCGCAGCGGCCAAGATGCTCGGCACCAAGATGGCCACCTACCAGACCGCCGGCGTCGAGCTGCCGATCAACCTGGTGCTGGTGACCACCGCCGGTGAGATCGTCAAGGAACTGTACCTGTCGGTCCTGGTGGATCGCGGCACCCGCACCATCAGCTACATCGCCTCCTCGGAAGGCGGCATGGAAATCGAGCAGGTGGCTGCCGAGACCCCGGACAAGATCCACACCCTGAATGTGGACTTCGTCGAGGGCGTGCAGGGTTACCACGGCCGTGACATCGGCTTCAAGATGGGCCTGACCGCCAAGCAGGCCGGCCAGTTCGCCAACATCATGGTGAACCTGTACCGCATCTTCAACGAAAAGGACCTGGCGCTGGTTGAGATCAACCCGCTGGCGATCCTGGACGACGGCAACCTGTACGCGCTGGACGGCAAGTTCAACAGCGACGACAACGCCAACTTCCGCCACAAGGAACTGGTCGCGATGCGCGACAAGTCCCAGGAAGATGAAACCGAAGTGACCGCTTCGGAGCTGGACATCAACTACGTCACCATGGACGGCAACATCGGCTGCATGGTGAACGGCGCCGGCCTGGCCATGGCGACCATGGACGTCATCAAGCTCAACGGCGGCGAGCCGGCGAACTTCCTGGACGTGGGCGGCGGTGCCAACAAGCAGCGCGTCATCGAAGCGTTCAAGCTGATCCTGTCCTCGGACAAGGTGGAAGGCATCTTCGTCAACATCTTCGGCGGCATCGTCCGCTGCGACATGATCGCCGAGGGCATCATCGCCGCCGTGAAGGAAGTGGGCGTCAAGGTGCCGGTCGTGGTGCGCCTGGAAGGCACCAACGTGGAAGAAGGCAAGCAGCTGCTGCGTGACAGCGGCATGGCCATCATCCCGGCTGACAACATCAACGACGGCGCCAAGAAAGTCGTTGAAGCGGTCAAGAACGCCGCCTGATCCACGACACCGAAGGAAATTCCCATGTCTGTTTTGATTAACAAGAACACCAAGGTGATCGTGCAGGGCTTCACCGGCCAGCAGGGCACCTTCCACGCGACTCAGATGATCGAGTACGGCACCCAGGTTGTTGGCGGCGTGACCCCGGGCAAGGGTGGCACCACCCACATCGACCTTCCGGTCTTCAACACCGTTGCCGACGCCGTGCAGAGCACCGGCGCCAATGCTTCGGTCATCTACGTGCCGCCGCCGTTCGCGGCCGACGCGATCCTGGAAGCCGCAGCTGCCGGCATCAAGGTCATCGTCTGCATCACCGAAGGCATCCCGGTGCTGGACATGCTGCGCGTCAAGAACGTGCTGACCCGTTCCTACCCGGACACCGTGCTGATCGGCCCGAACTGCCCGGGTGTCATCACCCCGGGTGAGTGCAAGATCGGCATCATGCCGGGTCACATCCACAAGCCCGGCAAGATCGGCATCGTGTCGCGTTCGGGCACGCTGACCTATGAAGCGGTCAAGCAGACCACCGAAGTCGGCCTGGGCCAGTCCACCTGCATCGGCATCGGCGGCGACCCGATCAACGGCCTGAACTTCGTTGACTGCCTGAAGCTGTTCAACGAAGACCCGCAGACCGAAGGCATCATCATGGTCGGCGAGATCGGTGGCGACGCCGAGGAAGCCGGTGCGGAATACATCAAGAACCACGTGAAGAAGCCGGTCGTCGGTTTCATCGCAGGTGCCTCGGCTCCGGCCGGCAAGCGCATGGGCCATGCCGGTGCGATCGCCTCCGGCGGCAAGGGCACGGCGGAAGGCAAGTTCGCCGCCATGGAAGCGGCTGGCGTCGTCACCGTGCGTTCGCCGGGCGACCTGGGCGCTGCCATCGCCAAGCTGGTGAAGTAAGGTTGTTGCCGGCTTCCGGCCGGCACGATCTGTAGAGCCGAGCCCATGCTCGGCTTGCTTTGGAAAAGCCGCCTTCGGGCGGCTTTTCTGCGTCTGGGCGTCGCGCAGTCATCCGCCGGGGATGGCCCGGCGCTACCTGCAGGGTCCGCCCGGCAGGCACACGGTGCGGCGTTACAATGGGCCATTGCAACCACAGGCTGGACCTTCCATGGCTTCGATCCGCATCGCGATGGCGCAGTTCGATTTTCCGGTCGGCGATGTCGCCGGCAATACCGAGCGCATCATCGAGATGATCGGCCAGGCGCGCGATGAGCATGGCGCTGGGCTGGTGATGTTCCCCGAGCTGGCGGTCAGCGGCTATCCGCCGGAAGACCTGCTGCTGCGTCCGGGGTTCCTGTACGAATGCGAGCAGGCGATCGCGCGCATTGCAGCTGCCTGCCGCGGCATCACCGCCGTGGTCGGCTGGCCGCAGGCGGCGGGCGCGGTGGTGTACAACGCCGCCAGCGTGCTGCGCGATGGCCGGGTCGAACAGACCTATCGCAAGCGCGAGCTGCCCAACTACGCGGTGTTCGACGAGCGCCGCTACTTCGACGTCGATCCTGATGGCGGCAGCTGCGTGTTCGACGTCGACGGCATTCCGGTGGGCCTGCTGATCTGCGAGGACCTGTGGTTCGCTGAGCCGCTGGCCGACACCGTGCGTGCTGGCGCGCAGCTGGTGGTGGTGCCCAATGCCTCGCCCTACGAGCGCGGCAAGCACGCCCAGCGCGATGCCGTGCTGGCCGCGCGCACCCGCGAGAGCGGTGCGGCGATCGCGTATCTCAATGTTGTCGGTGGCCAGGACGCACTGGTGTTCGACGGCGCTTCGGTGGTGGCCGATGGCGACGGTACGGTGCACCCGGCCGCCGCTGCGTTCGTCGACCAGTGGCTGGTGGTGGAGTACGACGGTGCCAGCCGTCGCTTCATGCCACACGTCTGGATGGACGATGGCGACGAGAGCATGGACGCCCTGGCCTGGCGCGCGGTGACCCGTGGCATCCAGGATTACTGCCGCAAGAATGGTTTCACGAAGGTGTGGCTGGGCCTGTCCGGCGGCATCGATTCGGCCCTGGTGCTGGCCCTGGCGGTGGATGCGATGGGGGCCGAGAACGTGACTGCCGTGCGCCTGCCGTCACGCTATACCGCAGGCCTGTCCAACGATCTGGCTGCAGAGCAGTGCCAAGCGTTGGGAGTGAAGCTGGAAGCGGTGTCGATCGAGCCGGCGTTCAAGGGCCTGATGGAATCGCTGGCGCCGCTGTTCGAGGGCACAACCCCGGATGTGACCGAGGAGAACCTGCAGTCGCGCAGCCGCGGCGTGATCCTGATGGCGCTGGCCAACAAGTTCGGTGGCCTGCTGCTGACCACCGGCAACAAGAGCGAGTATGCGGTCGGCTACGCCACCATCTACGGTGACATGTGTGGCGGCTACGCGCCGTTGAAGGATCTGTACAAGACCGAAGTATTCGGTCTGTCGAAGTGGCGCAATACCGTGGGAGGCGCGCCGGTGATTCCGCCGGCCGTGATCAGCCGCCCGCCGTCGGCCGAACTGCGCGAGAACCAGCTGGACCAGGATTCGCTGCCGGCCTACGACGTGCTGGACGGCATCCTGTACCGCTACGTCGACCAGGAGCAGTCGCGCGCCGAGATCGTTGCAGCCGGTTACGATGCGGCCGTGGTCGACCGCGTGCTGCGGCTGGTGCGCATCAGCGAGTGGAAGCGGCACCAGGCCGCACCGGGGCCGAAGGTCTCCCGTCGCGCCTTCGGCCGCGAACGCCGCTATCCGATCAGCAACGGCTACAAGGGCTGAGGCCCGCGCCTCCGCAGGGCCCGGTCATGGCGGGCCCCACAAAAAGAAAGGGCCCCTTGCGGGGCCCTTTTCTTACTTCTTTTCCAGCCGCGCGTTGCGCTGGCCGGTACTGGCGGACTTCTCGCCTGCGAACGGGTTGAGCTTGCGGATCATCCAGGGGTACTTCGGCCAGTTGCCTGCCAGCCACGGGTGATCGGGCTGGTTCAGCTCCAGCACGCGCCGGGCATCATCGGCCAGGGTCTTGTTGCCCAGGTGGGTGTAGGAGTCGGCCAGGACCGCCACGGCGTCGTACTGGAAGGCGCTCTGCGGATAGGTTTCCAGCAGGTAGTTGGCGCGGCCAGCGGCCGACACCCAGGCGCCACGGCGCATGTAGTACAGCGCGTTGTCCAGCTCGTGCTGGGCGAATACGTCACGCAGCTCGATCATCCGCTGGCGGGCGTCGGCGGCATAGCGGCTGTTCGGGTAGCGGTCAACGACGATGTTGAAGTCCGAATACGCCTGGTGCGGCGTGGACAGATCGCGGCGGCTGGGGTCCAGGGACCATACGCGACGCAGGAAAACCGTATTGCGGTTGGAGTTGGCCAAGCCGCGCAGGTAATACAGGTAGGCGATGTTGCGATGGGTCGGATAGGTCCGGATGAAGCGGTCGATGCTCGACACCGCATCGTCGTGCTTGCCGGCCTTGTACTGCGCGTAGGCGGTTTCGATCATCGCCTGTTCGGTGTACGGGCCGTAGGGATACTGGGCCACCAGGCGACGGAAGCTGGCTTCGGCGCCGCTCCAGTTGCCCCCCTTCATCAGCGTGTGGCTCTTCTCGTACAGCTGTTCGACCGGCGTCCCCTCGTCGGGGCGATCACCCTTCTTGGCGCCGCGATGGCAGCCGGTGGCGGCGATGACCAGCACCAGCAGCAGGGCGGTGAGGCGGACGGGCGCGGAGAGCATGGCGGAGCGTCGGATCATGGGGTCAAGGCGGGACGCGTCTGGAATACGAAGGGTCGATGATAGCCTAGTGTCCTGTCCTGCGACTGAAACCGACCGCCGGGACCCCAAAATTTCAAAGATACCCCCCTGCCATGTCTGAACAACCCTCCGAATCGGCCCGCCAGGCCATCGTCCCCGACACCGCCGCCGGCCGGCGTTTCGACGCCGTCGTGGCCGAACTGTTCCCCGAGTACTCCCGTTCACGCCTGACCGAATGGATCAAGGCCGGCGACGTCCTGCTCGATGGCGCCCAGGCGCGGCCGCGCGATCCGCTGCGCGGTGGCGAGGTGGTGACCCTGAACGTGGTGCTGGAGACCCAGACCGATGCCCAGCCGGAGGACATCCCGCTGGACGTGCTGTTCGAGGACGAGCACCTGCTGGTGATCAACAAGCCGGTCGGCCTGGTGGTCCACCCGGGTGCCGGCAACCACAGCGGCACCCTGGTCAATGCGCTGCTGTACCGCGACCCGTCGGTGGCGGTTCTGCCGCGCGCCGGCATCGTGCATCGCCTCGACAAGGACACCAGCGGCGTGATGGTGGTCGCCCGCACCCTGGAGGCGCAGACGGCCCTGGTCGAACAGCTGGCCGCGCGTGATGTGCACCGCCAGTATCTGGCCATCGTGATGGGCGCTCTGGTGGCCGGCGGCACCGCCGATGCGCCGATCGACCGTCATCCGCGCGACCGCCTGAAGATGGCGGTGCGCGAAGACGGCAAGGACGCGATCACCCATTACCGCCTGCGCGAGCGCTTCCGGGCGCACACCGCGCTGGAATGCCGGCTGGAAACCGGCCGCACCCACCAGATCCGCGTGCATATGGCGCACCTGCGCCACCCCATCATCGGCGACCCGCTGTATGGCGGTGCGCTGAAGCTGCCTAAGGGCGCCAGCGACGAACTGGTGGCCGCGCTGCGTGGCTTCAAGCGCCAGGCCCTGCACGCCGAGACGCTGGAGTTCGTGCATCCCATCACCGGCGAGCCGGTGCGCAATTCGGCGCCGGTACCGGACGACATGCTGCACCTGATGAAGGTGCTGCGCGAAGACAGCGAGGCCTTTACCGAGCGCGAGCGGGATCGCTGGTGATGGCGACCGCGCTGCCGCTGCTGCAGGCTGACTGGCCGGCGCCGCCGGGCGTGCGGGCGCTGACCACACGCCGGCACGGCGCGGGCATTTCGCCGGCACCCTTTGCCCAGTTCAACCTGGGCAACCGGCACGCAGCCGATGGAGATGCGCCGGCCAACGTCGAACACAACCGGCAACTGCTGCAGCAGGGACTGGCGCTGCCCTCCGCGCCGCACTGGCTGCGCCAGGTGCATGGCACCACCGTGCTGCGCTTTGATGGCCCGCCAGTGGCCGGGGCCAGCGAGCCGGTGGCCGATGCCGCGGTGACGTCGGTGCCGGGGGTGGTGCTGGCCATCCTGACCGCGGACTGCCTTCCGGTGGTGTTTGCCGCCGCCGACGGCAGCGAAGTGGGCGCGGCCCATGCGGGCTGGCGCGGCCTGGCCGATGGCATGCTGGAACACACGGTAGCCGCGATGCGCACCGCGCCGTCGCAGCTGCGGGTCTGGCTGGGCCCGGCGGCAGGGCCTGCCGACTATGAGATCGGCGAAGAGGTGTATCAGGCCTTCGTCGGCCACGAACCGGCGGCGGCCGCCGCCTTCGTGGCCACCCGCGCGGGGCACTGGAAGGTCGATCTGTTCGCACTGGCCCGCCAGCGCCTGCAGTCCGTGGGCGTGGACCCGGCCCAGGTGTCTGGCGGCACGATCTCCACCATTGCCGATCCGGACCTGTATTCGCACCGTCGCGACCGCCGCACCGGCCGCATGGCAACGCTGGCCTGGATCGCTCCCTGACCGTGCCGCTGTTCGCGCAGGTGCTGGGGCCGGCCTTCGCCACCCTGGCAGCACCGGTGCAGGCGTTGCATGCGGCGCCGCTGCCGTGCCGCCGTACCGGTCAGGCGCGGATCGCACGGGGCCGCCATTGGCTGGTGCCCATGCTGGCCCCGTTGGCGCGGCTGCCGCAGGAGGCGCACGCCTTGCCGGTCGAGGTGGTGTTCAGCGCCTGCGGGCAAGGCGAGCAGTGGGCGCGACGTTTCGGGCGCTGGCCGATGGTGTCGCGGCTGTGGGCACAGGAAGGCGGTCTGCATGAGCAGCTCGGTGTGGTGCACTTCGGATTCGAGCTGCGGGCGCGTGAAGGCGGCATCGACTGGTCGGTGCGCAGCGTCCGTGTGTTCGGCCTGCTGCCGCTGCCGACGCGCTGGTTCGACGGCGTGCGCTGCCGCGAGGCCTGGGCCGCAGAGCGCTACACTTTCCTGGTTGATGTGACATTGCCCTGGATTGGAGCGCTGATCCGTTATGAAGGCTGGCTCGACCCGCACTGACGCAGTGATCGTGTTCGATGGCGTCTGTGCGCTGTGCAGCCGCTGGGTGCGTTTCCTGCTGCGCGTGGACCGCCACGGGCGCTATCGCTTCGCAGCGATGCAGGGTACGCATGGCAGCCTGCTGCTGCGCAGCCATGGGCTGGATCCGCAGGACCCGCGCTCCTTTCTGCTGCTGGACGAGCAGGGCGCCTGGACTGACACGGACGCGATCCTGCGCGTGCTGACCGGGCTGGGAGGCGCATGGCGGCTGGCGGGCGTGCTGCGCCTGTTGCCGCGCAGCTGGCGGGATGCCGCCTATCGCAGGCTGGCCCGCAACCGATACCGCTGGTTCGGTCGTCACGACCGCTGCACGCTGCCGACGACGCAGCAGGCCGGCCGTTTCCTGGACTGATGTGCCGGTCGGTCCGCGCGCGGTGTCAGTGCGGAGCCGCAAGCAGCCGATAGGCGATGCGCTGGTTGCGCGCGCGGCCGTCCTCGCTGCGGTTGTCGGCTACCGGATGCTCTTCGCCGTGCCCCACCGCGACCAGCATCGGTGCCGGCACGCCATGCGCCTGCAACGCCGTCACCACCACGTCCGCACGCTGCTGGCTGAGCTGCCGGTTGGCCTCGGACGCGCCCTGGCTGTCGGTGTGCGCGGCCACTTCCACCCGTGTGCCCGGCGCAGTGCTGCGCAATGCGTCGGCCACCACCTGCAGCGTTTCGCTGGAGCTGCCGCGCAGTTCGCTGGAGCCGGGATGGAACTCCAGCCGGGTCAGGTTCAGCGCAGCGATCCGCTGCGCGGCGCCGGCATCGGCCGGCAGCCGCGACAATGCCGCCCGGCCCGGACCCCACAGCCCACTCATCCGCAGGGCGGGGAAATCCTGGCGGAGCTGCCGCGAGATCGCCAGGCGCCGCTCTTCGCTCAGGGCGGTGGAGTCGATATCCAGCTGGTTGCCGGCGAACTCCAGGCGCAGTCCGTTGCCCTGCAGGCAGGGCAGGGTGCGGATCAGGCGCTCGAACCAGCGCGGCGACCGGGCCTGCGGATCGATCTCGATACGGCCACTGACGTGCCCTGCGCCATGCACCGCAATCAACGCGCTCCACAGGCGGCGGCGCAGGGCGTCGCTGGGCAGGCTGCCATGGACCGAGACCTGCGCGCCGCGCTGGTGCAGGAACAGCCGCGCGTCGTGCTCGCGGACGATCGCCTGTGGCGTCCACAGCGGCGTGCGTGCCTTCAGCTGCAGCCATGCGGTAGCGCCGAGCACGACCACGGCGGCCATCATCCACAGCAGGCTGCGCAGGGCCATGCCCTGCACCCGCGGGGTGAGCAGGGTGCCGGCCATCTGCGGTCGCTGCCGCTGCGGGCGGTTGCGCAGCTGGCGCGGCTCCGAAGGGGCCGGCTCGATGGGCTGGGACGTCAATGCGATCAGCCCCGGCAGCAGATCGCAGGCCACGACCCGGAACGCCCCCGATGACAGTCTGCTGCGCCGGGCCAGCCGGTCCATGACCGGATCACCCAGCGCACGCTGCAGGTCGCTGGCCAGCACCGGCAGCGGCGGCTGCCCGGGACGCCGCCAGGATCGGAAGTGAACCCCCAGGCCCGCCTGCTCGAAGGTCTGCTCCAGTCCGTCCAGTCCCCGCGGGTGGGAGGCTATCCAGCCGGCAATCACATCAACCACCCAACGGGTGCGATGGCCCAGTCCCAGGCGGTGGCTGGCTTCTTCGATGAAACGGTCGTACGCGTGCATGCAGTGGATCCCCGGAGTGATGTGCACGCAGTCGTGCACGGTGCGGCTTCTGTCGATTGCAGGAGCTCTGGGGGCGCCACTGTGGGGAGGTCGCGTCAATGCGAAATGAAATATCGCCGGTTCATTTTCTTTCGTTTTCCGCGATGGCGTCGCGAGGACGCCACGCAGCTGGCTGGAAGCCTTGGGGCAGCAGGACGTTCGCCTGCCTGAGTGCCACTTGCGACAGCGGCTGTGGAGATCACGCCACAGCTGCGGGATGGTTGCATGCGCAATTACTTTCGAGCCAAAAGCGTCAAGTTTCGGCGTACAGAATGCGCCTGATTCAGCCTTCGAGGGCGTCCAGGTAGCTGCGCCGCCAATGGTTGATGTCGTAGGTGCGCAGGTGCTCCATCATGGCGTGCCAGCGCTCCTGGCGCTTGCGCAGCGACATGGTGGCGGCCGTGGCGATGGCATCGGCCACGCCGTCCAGATCGTGCGGGTTGACCAGCAGCGCCTGCTTCAGTTCATCGGCGGCGCCGGCCAGAAGGGACAGCACCAGCACGCCCGGATCCTCCGGGTCCTGCGAGGCGACGTACTCCTTGGCGACCAGGTTCATGCCATCGCGCAGCGGGGTGACCAGACCGACGGCCGCCGCGCGGTAGAAGCCGGTGAGGGTGGCATGGGTGAAGTTCTGGTTGACGTAGCGAAGCGGCGTCCAGTCCGGCTCGGCATGGCCACCGTTGATGTGCCCGGCGATCTGTTCCAGCTGGCTGCGCAGTTGCCGGTACTCGGTGACATCACCGCGCGAGACCGGCGCGATCTGCAGGTAGGTCAGGGTGCCGCGCTGGTCGGGGTGGCGCTGCAGGTAACGTTCGAAGCCGAGGAAACGTTCGGGCAGCCCCTTGGAATAGTCCAGGCGGTCCACGCCGATGGCCAGCTGCCGATCCCGCAGACTGGCCCGCAGGTTCTTCACGGCGGCCTTGGCCGCTGCGGTGCTGGCCTGACGCGCGATAAGCCCGGTGTCGATGCCGATCGGGAAGGCGGCAGCGCGGAAGCGGCGCCCCCCCGGGGCCTCCAGTTCGCCGTTGTCGAGCACGCGACCGCCGCCGAACAGCCGCAGGTAGGTCTGGAAGCGGTCGGCATCGCGCTGGGTCTGGAATCCCACCAGGTCATAGGCATACAGCGCGGAGAAAAGCCGCAGGTGGTCGGGCATGGCCTGCAGCAGGTCCGCCGAGGGCATCGGGATGTGCAGGAAGAAGCCGATGCGGCAGCCGATGCCGCGCTCGCGCAGCAGGGCACCCAGCGGGATCAGATGGTAGTCGTGGATCCAGACGATATCGTCCTCGCGCAGCAACGGCGCGAGCTTGTCCGCGAACATCGCATTGACCTTGTGATATGTCTCGCGCGTGCCGCGGTCATAGTCGACAAGGTCCAGGCGGAAATGCAGCAGCGGCCACAGCGTGCGGTTGGCGAAGCCGTTGTAGTAGCCGTCCACCTCGCGCTTGTTCAGGTCCATGGTGACGAAGCGGATGTCGCCGTCCTGCTGTTCATGCAGCGCGCCGCTGCCATCACGCACGGTCTTGCCACTCCAGCCGAACCACATGCCGCCGCGCTCCTTGAGCGCAGCCAGCAGGCCCACCGCAAGGCCCCCGGCGCGGTTCTCGCCGGGCACGGCAACGCGGTTGGAGACCACCACCAGACGACTCATGATGCCTCCTGCCACGAACGCGACAGGCGCATCGCTGCCGTGATCAGACCCACATGCGAATACGTCTGCGGGAAGTTGCCCCACGCTTCGCCGCTGTCGAAGGCCAGGTCCTCCGACAGCAGGCCAAGATGGTTGCGCTGCTTCAACAGCGTCTCGAACATCTCGCGTGCCTCATCCATGCGCCCGATCGCCGCCAGCGCATCGATGTACCAGAAGGTGCAGATGGTGAAGCTGGTTTCCGGCTCGCCGAAATCGTCCGGTGCGATGTAGCGGTACAGCGAATTGCCATGCTTGAGGTCGCGGCCGATGGCCTCGACGGTGGCGATGAAACGTGCGTCGAGTGCATCGATGAAGCCGATGTCGGCCAGCAGCAGCAGCGACGCGTCCAGGCGATGGCCGTCGAAGGTGTCGGTGAAGTGGCCCAGCGATTCGCTCCAGGACCGCTGCATGATGCGCGCGTGGATGATGTCGGCGCGCTCGCGCCAGTAGCGTGCACGGTCATCGCGCTTGAGCCTCACGGCGATCTTGCACAGGCGATCGCAGGCGGCCCAGCACATCGCGCTGGTATAGGTGTGCACCTCGGTGCGGCCGCGGAACTCCCACAGGCCTGCGTCGGGGACGTCGTGCAGGGCAAAGGCCTGTTCGCCCAGCGGTTCCAGCCGGGCAAAGGTATGGGCATCCCCGGGGTCCTGCAGGCGACGATCGAAGAACAGCTGGGTGGAGGCCAGCACCACGCTGCCATACACGTCGTGCTGGCGCTGCACCCAGGCCAGGTTGCCGCGGCGCACCGGGCCCATCCCACGGTAGCCGGACAGGCTGGGAACTTCATCCTCGTCCAGCTTGGCCTCGAATCCGATGCCGTACAGCGGCTGCAGCGTGCCGTCGGTGGTGGCGAGGTTGAAGATGTAGCCGAGGAACTGCTCCATCGTACGGGTGGCGCCAAGCCGGTTCAGCGAACGCACCACGAACGCAGCATCGCGCAGCCAGCAGTAGCGGTAGTCCCAGTTGCGCACGCTGCCGGGAGCTTCGGGAATCGAGGTGGTCATCGCCGCGATGATCGCCCCACTGTCCTCGTACTGGCACAGCTTGAGAGTGATCGCGCTGCGGATCACCGCGTCCTGCCATTCCAGCGGGATCGACAGATAGCGCACCCATTCGCGCCAGTAGTCACGCGTGCGCTGGAACGCTTCCTGCACATAGCCGCTGATCGAGCGGTTGAGCGATTCATCCACGCCCAGGATCAGGTGCACAGGGTGGTTGAGGACGAACGGCAGGCCATCACGGACCATTCGGACCGGCACATCGGTGGTCAGCCGCAGCACGTGGTCGGGCAGGATCCAGCGCACATGGTTGCTGCCCCACGTGGATTCGGGAACACGTGCGCCCCAGTCGGCCAGCGGCCGTGCGCGGATGACGATACGTGGGCTGCCGGCCAATGGCCGCACCTGGCGGATCAGGCTGACCGGCCGGTAGAAGCGGTCGTTCTGCCGCCAGCGTGGCGCGAAATCGAGGATCTCCAGCGCACCTCCATGCGTGTCGCGCAGCACCGTGCGCAGGATGGCGGTGTTGGTGAGATATTCCTGCTCGCTGTCGGCGAAGTCCTCCAGCTCGACGGCGAAGTCGCCGCCTGTCTGCTGGTTCGGGCCCAGCAGCGCACAGAAGGTGGGGTCGCCGTCAAAGGTGGGCAGGCAGCTCCAGACGACACGGGCATGTTTGTCGACCAGGGCGCCGAAGCTGCCGTTGCCGACCACGCCCAGATCAAGATCGGGTTGGGTCATCACGCGGTACATCTCGGTTGCGGCCGTGGGGGTGGCCGGGTCAATAGGCATTCTCGCGCAGCCAGGCGTGCACGCTGCGTATGTCGGGCAGCGCGAACACGGCGGCGCTGGGTTCACGCTCGCCGACCAGCACGCTCCAGCCATGCTGGCCGTTGGCGGCGTCGAATCCGAATTCATCCGTCAGGTCATCGCCGAGGAACACGGGCAGGCGGCCCCGGAACGGCAAGTACTGCATCATCCGCCGGATCGCGCGGCCCTTGTCGGTGCCGACGGGCACGAACTCGACCACGTGATCGCCGGGTTGCAGGCGGTAGCTGGAGCGACCGCGCACATGGCGGTCGGCGAACGCCCGCACCTCGCTTCCAGCGTGCGGCGCCTCGCGCCAGTGCAGGGCCAGGCCCACACCCTTGTCTTCTACCAGTACCCCGGGATGGCCATGGGCAAAACGCATCGCCTGCTGGTGCAGGGCATGCAGCCATTCGGCGGTGTCATCGTCATGTTCGTCGCGCAGCACGCGTCCGTCCTGGCCACGCAGTTCATGGCCGTGCAGGCCGGCCGCAGGCAGCTGCAGAGGCGCGAACAACTGGTCAAGCTGTGCCAGAGGACGGCCACTGACCAGTGCTACGGCACCTTCCAGGCGGTCGCTGATACGACCGATGGCCTCACGCACATCGGGCAGCAGCTGCACGGCGTCCGGTCGTGCAGCGAATTCAATCAGGGTGCCATCGACATCGAGGAACAACGCGCAGGCATCGTCCAGCAATGGAGGTGGCGGACACAGGGGGAGCGGTTCAGCCATGACGCCCAGCCTGCCAGCGTGGGCGTGTACGTGGGGTCGAGAGCAGGCGACGACGGTGCGTCGGCGCTGTCTGCCGGTTGCCGGCACAAGGGAGCGGTACCGGAGCGGGGCAGTGCGGACCCGTGGTCCGCACCACCGCAAACACGCGTCAGCCGCGGTCAGAACGTGTAACGGACGCGGCCGTAGTAGTAGGCGCCGTTGCTGCCGATCGGCGAAAGCACGTCGTAGGGCAAATTGCCGAAGTAATGGATGTCCTCATTGGATCGATCCGGGTAGTTGTCGGTCAGATTCTGTCCGCCGATGGCCACGCTCCATCGGGCGCTGATGCGATACTCCACTTCTGCATCCAGCTGCCATTCGGCCTGGTAGGTCTGGCGCGGAATGTAACCGTCACCGAAGTTGAAGACACGGGTGACGCTGCCATAGCGGTTCACCCGGCTGCTGAGTGACCAGCGGTCATTGCTCCATGCTGCAGAGACGCTGCCGCGCGTGCGCGGGGTGGCGTCGGTCAGCGTGTTGGTCTCTTCGATGCCGAACAGCACATAGTCCGGATCGAGCGCCTGCAGTTGTGCAGGGGTAGCCAGCACGTTCTTCAGCGTGGTCTTGGTATAGGCGTAAGTGCCGGTCAGCAGCAGCTGGCCGTTGCCCAGCGCCTGCCGCCAGTTGCTGACCAGTTCGGCGCCACGGGTACGTGTATCGGCGGCATTGACGAAGAAGCTAGCGCTCTGCAGGCCACTGACGCCGTAGTTGGCGGCGACATAATCGGTCAGCGCATCGCCGGTGATGCTTTCGGACAGCGCGATGCGGTCATCGATGTCGATCTGGAAGAAGTCCAGCGACAGGTCGAAGTGCTCGCCGATGCGGCTGGTGAAGCCCAGCGACGTGTTGATCGACTTTTCGGGCTTGAGGTCCTGCGCGCCCAGGCCGCGGGCAATCGGATTGTTGACCGACAGCAGCCGGCCCTGCACCAGCTGGCCGCCGGCGTTGTAGCCAGTGGAGGTCGACTCGTAGCCGATCTGTGCCAGGGACGGGGCGCGGAAGTTGTTGGAGATCGCGCCACGCAGGGCGAAGGCCGGGGTGAACTGGTAACGCAGGCCGAGCTTGCCGGTCAGTTCGCCGCCGAAATCATCGCTGTGCTCGTAGCGCGCAGCCAGGTCGCTGGAGAAGTGATCGCCGAACTGGCTGGACAGGCTGGCATAGGCGCTGGCCACATCGCGCGACAGGGTGGCGGCATCCTGCGGCGTGAGGCCGCCGCCGGCCTGCGAGCCGGTGGGACGGTCGGTAAACGGGCCGGCCGCATAGCTGGCGGGGTCGCCGGGACGGGTCTGGTAGCGCTCATGGCGCGCTTCCGCGCCCAGGCCCAGCGTATGGCTGATGCTGTCGCTCTGGGTGAACACACGGCTCAGGTCCAGGTTGCCGACGGTCTGAGCGTACTCATAATCAGCCGTCTTGAAGCGTGTCGGGCTGGCCGGGCCCAATGAGGCGTTGAGCGAATCACGCAGGCGATAGGTGAAATCGTTCTGGCCATGGTCCAGGCTGCCGTCGTAGCTCCACTCACCCCATTGGCCGCGCACACCGGCGACCGCCTGCACGTCGCGGTTCTCGCCTTCGGAGACCGGCCGGTAACCGTTCGGATAGACCTCCTTCCAGTTGGCCTCGCCGTCCGGGTAGCGGAAATAGTTCGCGCCTTCGGTGTCACGCTGGTTGAAGGTACCGAACGCGTAGAAGGTGGAGGTCTGGCCGACCGGGATTTCAGTGTTGAGCCACAGGTTGATGTCCTTGCTCTCACCATCGCCCAGCACGTAGTTGCGCTTGCCCTGCAGTGCCAGGTTGTCCGGGGTCTGGTCCCACGGTGGAATCTGGTCGAAGCCGGCGCGGTTGGTCCCGTTGCGGTGCTTGTACTCCAGGCCGACGCGCAGGAAACCACCGTCCTCACCCAGCGAGGTGCCCACTTTGGCGCTGATGTTGCCGGCTTGCCCATCGGTAAGGGTGCGGCCGATCGGCTTCAGATCGGTGTGATTTGCACCGTAGCTGGCTTCGATCTCGCCGCCGTCGCCACCATTGTCGAGGATCACATTGATGACACCTGCCACGGCGTCGGAGCCATACAGCGCGCCGGCACCGTCCCGAAGCACTTCGATGCGCTTGATCGCGCTGACAGGGATGGCATTGAAGTCGACCGGCGTGGTGCCCTTGCCGATCTTGCTGTCGGTGTTGACCAGGGCGGTGTGGTGGCGGCGCTTGCCGTTGATCAGCACCAGTACCTGATCCGGCGACAGGCCGCGCAGCTGCGCGGCGCGGACGTGGTCGGCGCCACCGGAATTGGACTGGCGCGGGAAGTTGAACGACGGCAACAGCGCCTGCAGCGCACTGCCGAGTTCGCCGTTGACCACGCCGGCCTTGCGGATGTCCTCGGCGGTAAGCACATCCACCGGCGAGGTGGATTCGAGCACCGTGCGGTCGGCGGCACGGGTGCCGGTGACGATCACGGTGTCGAGGTTGGTGGCGTCCTGGGCCAGGGCCGGGGCGATGGGGGAGAGCGCAAGGGCAATGGCGAGGCCGAGCGGCGACGCGGGCAGGCGGGCGGACATGGGGGCTCCAGCAACAACGACGACGGGGAAGGGGGGAGATAGTTTCACTTACATCCATCCGGATGAAGCGATATATTATCTTCGCGTGATGACCGGTGCTGATGCAAGCCCCTGCCGGTCCGGCATGAGCTGATGCCCTGTTGGCATCAGCACGCCGGGCCGGTGGCGCTGTACGCTGCCGGCTCGCACTGTCCCCCTTCCCCGGAGCTGTACCGATGAAACACCTTGGCCTTGCCTTCGCTGTTCTGCTTGCCGCCAGTGGCTGCGCCAGCCTCTCCTCGCAGGCGCCCAGCGCCTACGCTACGGCCACGACCGCTGAACTGAAGGGGGATGCCGCACGCCCGTCCGCTGGCCAGGGCTGGGTGCGCAGCGAGCTGTACTTCGGGGTGGGCGAGGAGCAGGGCGCCGGCAACCGACCGCAGGCCGATACCATCAGCGAGGCGCAGTGGCGGACGTTCCTGGACAAGGAAGTGACCCCGCGCTTCCCCGATGGCCTGACCGTGTTCGATGCCTACGGCCAGTGGCTGTTCCGGGGTGATGCTGCGCCGAACCGCCTGCGCACCAAGGTACTGGTGGTGCTGCACGAAGACAGCCCGCAGCGTCGTGCCGACATCGAAGCCATCCGCCTGGCGTGGAAGCAGCAGACCGGGCACCAGTCGGTGCTGTGGTCGCGGCAGGCCGTTGACGTATCGTTCTGACCGGGAGGCGCCGCCCTGGGGCCGCAGGCAACGACGATGAGACACAGGGACACCGTGATTGGCCTGCTGGCGGGCCTGCTGGTACCGCTGGCGCACGCTGCTGACAGCGATGCGCCGCTGCGCTTCGAGGCGGCACCTGGCATTGGCGTGCAGGCTGAGGTGGCGGAGGACGGCAGCATTGCCGTGCAGCTGCTGCCCTCTGGCAAGCGGCTGAGCCTGCCGGGTGCCCCGGACGTCGACGGCAATTCGCGGTTGTCAGCCGAGGATGTTGATTTCGATGGGCGCCCGGAGCTGGTTGCGCGGGCGTCGGTCGGCATGGTCAATGAAGCGGTGGCGGTGTATCGCTACGATCCGGCCAGCGGTGGTTTCCGCGCGCTGCAGGCCGAAACCCATGGGCGTGACAACTGCGGCGGCCTGATGGGGCTCACCGTTGATGCCGCCACGCGCACGTTGACCAGCAGCTGCCGCAGCGGCCCGATGTGGTACACGGACCAGTACCGGTTTGCAGGCGCGAAACTCTATCTGTATCGCGCCGAGCGCGTCTTGATGCTGGGCGATACCCTGAACGCCGCACTGCGTTGGGTGCCGGCCGACGAGCAGGGCCCGTCGGCGGTCTGGCGCACCTTTGATCCCACCGGTCGTGTGCTGGAGAGCGCGATCGCTGATGGCCTGGGCGCACCGCCCGACGGCCCGCTGCGCAGCCAGCAGGCCACCGTGGTGCCGGCGCGCCTGTTCCTGTTCGACCGGCCCGGTGCGCCCAGCACCCAGCGTTACCTGCTGCAGGGCGACCGCGTGGAACTGCTGGATGAACACGAGGGTTGGCTGAAGGTGCGGTATCGCAACCCGAAGAGCGGCGCGGTGGTGGGCTGGATCAACGTCAACGATTGACCCGATATCGCTCTGTACTTTGCCTGTCGAGGCGATGCATGCCTTGCCCACGGAGGCATCACTTCGTCGGGTCTAGCCTCGGACGTTCCCCCGTTCGAGGATGCATCCGATGAGCAAGCGCGTTGCCGAGATCGTTGTCGATACCCTGCAGCAGGCGGGTGTCCGCCGCTGTTATGGCATCGTCGGCGACACGTTGAACCACGTCACCGATGCACTGCATCGCAGCGAAATCGAATGGGTACATGTGCGCCACGAAGAGGTGGCCGCCTTCGCCGCCGGCGCCGACTCGCTGGTGAGCGGCGAGCTGACGGCCTGTGCCGGCTCCTGCGGTCCCGGCGGCCTGCATTTCATCAATGGCATCTTTGAAAGCAACCGCAACCGCGCACCGATGGTGCTGATCGCCAGCCAGGTGGTGACCAGCGAACTGGGCATGGAATTCCCCCAGGAAGTGGATTTCAAGGCGGTCTATGGCAGCTGCACGGTGTTCTGCGAACAGGTGCACAGCCCGGCGCAGGCACGACGCGTGGTCGCCCTGGCCTGCCAGGCGGCGATCAGCCGCCGCGGCGTGGCGGTGGTGATCCTGCCGGCCGACATCAGCCAGGCCGAGGTGAAGCACGATGTGCCGTTCTCGGTGCACTACGCCCAGCCGGTGCTGCGCCCGTCGGATGGCGAGCTGCAGCGCATCGCCGGGTTGCTGGGGCAGGGCAAGCGCATCGGCATCTATGCCGGTGCCGGTTGCCAGGGCGCCCATGCGCAGCTTCTGGAACTGGCCCGGCGCCTGCAGGCCCCGATCGCGCACACCTCGCGTGCCAAGGACTTCGTCGAGCCGGACAACCCGTACAACATGGGCATGACCGGCATCTTCGGCATCGAATCCGGGTTCCACACCCTGATGGAGTGCGACACGCTGCTGCTGCTCGGCGCCGATTTTGCCTGGGGGCAGTTCTATCCGGACAAGGCGACGATCATCCAGGTCGATCGCGATGGCAGCCATCTCGGTCGCCGCCATCCGGTGAACCTGGGCGTGGTGGGTGACATCGCACCGACGCTGGATGCACTGCTGCCGATGCTGCCACCCCGCGAGGACAGCACGTTCCTCGACGAGTGCATCGAGCGTCGCGACAAGGCGCTGGCCAAGCGTGAGCAGGAGGAGCAGCCGGGCGAAGGCGAACTGATCCATCCGCAGCACCTGACCGCGCTGCTGTCGAAATACGCCAGCGACGATGCGTTGTTCACCGCCGACGGTGGCTCGCCGATGGTGTGGGTGCTGCGGCATATCCGCGTCAATGGCCGTCGCCGCACGCTTACCAGTCTCCTGCACGGGACGATGGCCAATGCGATGCCGCAGGCGCTGGGCCTGCAGAAGGCGTTCCCGGGCCGGCAGGTGATCTCGCTGTCGGGCGATGGCGGCCTGGCGATGCTGCTGGGCGATCTGCTGACCGCCGTGCAGGAGAAGCTGCCGATCAAGGTGGTGGTGTTCAACAACGGTTCGTTGAACTTCGTGGAGCTGGAGCAGAAGGTGGAAGGGCTGCTGGACAACTACACCGATCTGAAGAATCCGGATTTCGGCCGTCTGGCCGAGGTGATCGGTTTCCATGGCCGCACGGTCACCCGCAGCGAGGACCTGGAGGAGGCCGTACAGGACTTCCTCGCCCAGCGCGGTCCGGCATTGCTGGACGTGCATACCAGCCGGGCGGAGCTGGTGATGCCGCCGCAGATCGAGGCCAAACAGGTGGCGGGTACGGCCCTGTATGCGGCCAAGGCGGTGTTGAATGGCCGCTTCGACGACGTGAAGCATCTGCTGGTGGACAACTTCCTGAAGAAGTGAGGGTTGGGGTTTTATGCAGGGCTGCGCCCTGCACCTGCTACGAGCCAGAGCCAGAGCAGAAGCGGGTTATCTGGGGGATGGCGGGGTGGGTCAGGTTGCGGGGG